>CAZOSU010000043.1:0-9941 GCA_964582515.1 uncultured Acetatifactor sp.
AAAGAAGGAGCTTTTCAGCGCAGTGGAGTACAGCGGTGCTCTGCCTCGTAAGACCTTCTCTATGGGTGAGGCGGCTCCATCATGGATTCTGCTTTTATGGAGGAGTACTTAGGTATGCGTGTGGAATCCGTGGATGAAGTGGAAATTATCCGCCGCATGAGCGAAGGCATATACGATAAGGCTGAATATGAAAAGGCACTTGCATGGACCAGGGAAAAATGCAAGGAAGGCTTTGATAAGAACCCGGATTTCGTACGTTCTACCGATGAGAAGAAGGAGAGCGATTGGGAATTTGTAGTGAAGATGATGTGCATCATCAAGGATTTGATGAATGGTAACGAGAACCTTCCTAAGGGTTGTGAGGAAGAAAAGGTGGGGCATAATGCTATCGCGGCAGGCTTCCAGGGACAGCGTCAGTGGACGGATTTCTATCCCAACTGTGATTTCCCTGAGGCAATGCTGAATACCTCCTTTGATTGGAACGGCGCAAGAGAACCCTATATCCTTGCTACAGAGAATGATGTATTAAACGGCGTGGGCATGCTCTTTATGAAGCTTCTGACCGGTAGAGCTCAGATGTTTGCCGATGTACGTACGTATTGGAGCCCGGAGGCGGTAAAGAAGGCTACCGGTTATGAGGTAGAAGGAATCGCAAAGGAAAGCGGTGGCTTTATTCACCTGATTAATTCCGGTGCCTGCTGTCTGGATGCCTGTGGCGTGGTGACCGATGAGGAAGGAAATGCAGTGATTAAGCCTTGGTATGAGATGACCCAGGAGGATCAGGATAAGATTATGGCAGCTACCCAGTGGTGTGCTGCGGATAACGGATATTTCCGAGGCGGCGGTTATTCCTCCAGATTTGAAACCAGAGCAACCATGCCGGCAACCATGATTCGTCTGAATCTGGTGAAGGGCTTAGGTCCTGTACTTCAGATTGCAGAGGGCTGGACCGTGGAGCTTCCGGAGGAGGTATCCGATACTCTGTGGAAGAGAACGGATTACACCTGGCCTTGTACCTGGTTTGCACCCAGATGTAACGGTGAGGACGGACCTTTCAAGACAGCGTATGATGTAATGAATAACTGGGGTGCAAATCATGGTGCCATTTCCTATGGACATATTGGTGCGGATTTGATTACTCTTTGTTCCATGCTTCGTATTCCGGTATGCATGCACAATGTGCCCCAGGAGAAGATTTTCCGTCCGGCAGCATGGAATGCCTTTGGTATGGATAAGGAAGGACAGGATTACAGAGCCTGCCAGACCTATGGTCCTATGTACAAGACAACAAGATAGGTGGTGACACGATGCTAAAAGGAATACCCAAAATTATTTCACCCCAGCTTTTAAAGGTGCTGGCTGAGATGGGACACAGCGACAGAATCGTGATTGCAGACGGTAATTTCCCGGCAGAATCCATGGGTAAGAACGCCATTGTGATTCGCATGGACGGACATGGTATCCCGGAAATTCTGGATGCCATCCTGCAGCTTTTCCCATTGGATACCTATGTGGAAAAGCCGGTAAGCCTTATGGAGGTGATGCCCGGGGATACGGTGGAGACACCTATCTGGGAGGTGTACAAGGAGATTATCACAAAGCATGATGAGAGAGGTGCAGAGACCGTAGGCGGTATCGAGCGTTTTCAGTTTTATGAGGAGGCAAAGAAGGCTTATTGCATCATCGCTACCGGAGAATCTGCACTTTATGCCAATATCATGCTGCAAAAGGGTGTGGTAGTTTAATAAGTTCAATCAAAGTTAAAATTTTATATTTAGAATTAAAATAAAGAGGTCTGGTTATCTTGACTTTTTCATATTGCCTAGTTATGATTTGTTTAAGGTTATTTTTATTAGCAAAAGACTTACAAGACAAATGGGAGGTAATGATGAAAAAGAGATTAGCATTAGCAATGACAATGTGTCTGGCACTAACTGCTTGTGGTAACCAGGCCCCTTCTGCTGATAGTAGTGCAGATGTGGTAGAAACTCCTACTCCTACCGCGGAGCCGGCACCAACCACAATTCCGGCAAGCTATGATGGTATCGAGAAGGTAGGTAATGGGGCAAAGATTTCCGTGCATGACCCATCGATTTTCGGGGGTGACGGCAAGTATTATATTGTGGGTTCTCATATGACGGCAGGTTATTCAGAGGATTTACAGACCTGGAAGAATTTGGCAAACGGATATAATTCGGGAAATCCGGTGTATGGTGAGCTTTTTGAAGAGAATTTGCACGTATTTGATTATGCCGGAAGCAAGGATAGTGTAATCCCCACGGATGATGGCGGTTATCATGTATGGGCACCACAGGTAATTTATAATGAGACCATGCAGAAATATGTGATGTATTACTGTACTTCATCCACCTGGAATGCATCCAACCTTTGCTATGGTATTTCCGATACCATTGAAGGACCATATGTATGGCAGGCACCACTTATTTATTCCGGTTTCACCGAGAGTACCTTAAGTGCTACCGATGTGCTGGATTATGTTTCAGAGGATTATGTGATTGAAAATTATATTAAGGGTGGTGGATATAATTATGAGGATTATCCCAATGCCATTGACCCGGCAGCCTTCTATGATGAGAATGGCAATATGTGGATGGTATATGGTTCCTGGTCCGGCGGTATCTTTATCTTAGAGATTGATGAGGAAACCGGTGATGTAATTCACCCGGAAGCTGACCCGGAGAACAATGTAGACCCATATTTTGGTAAGAAGCTCCTTGGTGGAGATCACAAGTCCATCGAGGGTCCTCATATCCAGTATGACCCCAGCACAGACTACTATTATCTGTACTTATGTTATGGTGGACTTGCAGAGAATGGCGGTTATCAGATTCGTGTATGGCGTAGTGAAAATCCGGACGGTCCTTACGAGGATATGGCTGGAAATACCGAAATTAAAGGAAATCATGCATATTATGGTCTGAAGCTTTCCGGAAACTATTACTTACCAAGTGCGTATTATTCCTACAAGGCTACCGGTGGTATGTCTACCATGATTGATACCGATGGCAAGAGCTATATATGTTATCATACCCGTTTTAATACCGGTACCGAATACCATGAGCCTTGTGTAAAGCAGATTTTTATGAACGAAGAGGGCTGGCCTACCTTAGCTCCATATACTACCAGTGGGGAGACTCTTTCCGAGACCGGATACGATATGGCGGACATGGTAGGAGAATACTACTTCATCAATCAGGGAATGGAGATTGATAATGTGGTTGCAGAGCCGGTGATGATTTACTTAAATGAGGATGGAACGGTTTCCGGCTCCATTCGTGGAACCTGGACCGTAACCGATGGAACACCTTATGTACATATTACCTACAATGATAAGGAGTACAGCGGCGTATTCTGTAAGATGATGGATGAAACAGGTGCGGTGGAAACCATGACCTTCTCTTGTGTGGGTAAGAATGAAAGTATCTGGGGTGTAAAGTACTAAGATGAGTAATTTTGAAGAATATGATGTATATGATAAAAAGGATTTGGTGTTGGATGTGCTTTTAACCATTGCGGCAGCAGTAGGATTTTATTTGTACTGGGCATTTACACTATTTGTGCTGTCCCTGGTGCTATTAAATATCTGGCACGTCAGCTGGGAGCAGATACTTGTTTATGCAGCGGTGCTGACAGTCATATCCATGGTGGTGTACATTATCCGACTGGTAAAAAGAAGATTGAAAAAGTAAGATTTAGAAAACGGTCGTTGCCTTTGTGGCAGCGACCGTTTTTGACTTGTAATAAATACAACTTTATCTTGTGACTTTAGTACCAATGTATTATAATAAAAGCATAGTTATTTTTGGGGGATACGGATAATGTTTACAGAGTATGCAGGTACTTCATAAATGAAGGCTTCTGTAACATTTAGCTGACTTTCCACAGGAACCATCTTCTCCGGTTCAGAGAAAGAGTTAGTGTCGGAAAGAGCTGTTCCGCTTAAAGTAGTCACGGTTGCAGCAGTCTCGTAGGAAGCACTGTCAAAACCTGTCAAATTGCATTCTACCTTCTGGGCAGAGGCCGTAGGATTTACCAGCTTCAGGATAATGTCGCCATTGTAGTCTAGGGATGCTGTTTCGTATAAAGCATCCGGGGTAGTCTGGGTGTATTCCAGATATTTCATATCATTCAGATATCCCTCGATTTTGTTACCATCTACGACTACCTTGATGGTGTAGGTCTTATCCTTACTTAAGGTCATATTTTTGATGGTACCGCTCACCTGACCGCTCTTAGAACCACCGGAGACAATCTGTAAGCAGGATACGGTATTGCCCCAGCCGCCTATGTTCCAGAAGATATTGTTATTGGAATTTGTTACGCACACCGGGATGAGGAAGCCTTCCGCACCGGAAAGAATCTGACCTTCTACGGTTAAGGTATAGTTACTCCAGTTTTCATCACCGAAGTAGAGGGCATCGCCGGTATTACCATCTGCCGGGTCGGAGGTATTTTTCTGAATCAGACGACCATCCTTCACTACCCAGTTACCTTCGTGGAGGTCGAAGTCCTCTTCCCAGGAATCGTCTTCGAAGTCATTTTCATATAAAACATTGCCGGTAGCGTTATCGGTAATCACCAGATTGTCATATGCAACGGAGGTCATCCAGCTGCCAAGGCCTGCCTTACCGGACAATTCGCTTTCCGAAGCGATATTAGCAATTTCCAAAGTGGTGGGCAGATTGTACTGACCCTTGTTGTTTGCGTAAAGCTGCTGTACATAATAATTTACGGAGCCAAAGACCGTATTGTTACCATACCAGATAAGGTCCGGTGTCCACTGGTTCTGGGTACGGTTACCGAAGAGCGGTGCGTAGCAGGCCATCTGTACGATGTCACCGTTTTTTTCAAGACCCGTCATATATGCTGCTTCAGAAAGTGCGGCTTCTAAGGTGTTGGACTTAGCCGCATATTCACCAAGGAATACCTTGGCCTGAGAAGAACGATCGTAGCTGTCGTATCTGTGGGTGTTGGTGAAGAAAAAGCTTGGGGTCTCGTAGTAGTGCTCATCCACAAGTGTGGTGATTTCATCTCCAAAGTCCGCACAGTCGGACACATAATTCCAGCCCACGCGGTCAGCGGAGGTGGTGGAGTTGGCTACGCAGAGCTCTATATCACCATAGAGCGCAGGATTTTCCTCAGCTGCCTTGTTGAAGGCTTCAACAAAAAGGCGGTAATGCTGGAAATATTCGGTCTGCCACTGCTCGTTGCCAATGGAAATATATTTCAGTTGGAAGGGCTCCTCATGCCCCATGGCGATACGAACACTTCCCCAATAGGTGCTTTCATCACCGCGGCAGAATTCCACCAGGTCCAGTGCATCCTGCACGCACTGCTTGAATTCCTCGCTGCTTGTATCAAATACGATATATTTGGTGCTCTGTATCTGGCAGGTCATGCCGGCATTTAGTACAGGAATCGCTAAACAGTCTAATTCCTCACAGAGCTCAAAGAACTCATAGAAGCCGATACCATAGGTAGTATAGAAGGGGTGACCTGTAGTACCGGACCAAATGGAGCGTCCCTGTGGACGTACGGCGATATCACCGGTGGTGGTGACGCCATCCACGGTAAGAGTCTCGCCGTTTCCGATGGAATCCTTCCAGCTGTACATGGACTCTAAGTCGCGGCCTTCGATGACACATCCGCCTGGAAAACGTAAGAAGCTGGGATTTAGTGCTTCCAGCATTTCACCGATGTCGGCACGAATGGCGGTGCCCTTATAGGTATCCACCGGCATGAGACTAATCATATCCATGTCCACACTGCCGGAGGTGATTTCTACAGAAAGGCGCAAGGTTTTTTCGCCATCAAAGCCTGTAGGGATGACAGAAAGCTCCTTTTTGCTCCAGGTATCACTGATACCATCAATGGAGCCTTCAAAATATACATTGTCCTTTTCGTCAAATAGGGTTACCTTCACATCCTCCTGATAGGAGTCACTCTTTACATAAAAAGAGAACTGGTACTGTGCATCTGCGGTAAGGCTCATGCCTTCCAGATAGCCCTTGTTGTAGATACCGGCCAATTCACTGCCCTTATTGGTGACACGGACATAGCTGGGATTCTGCTCATGGAGGCAGCTGGAATCCTCCGTACCGTCTACTACCACAAATTCTGCGGTATCAGCGGTAACGGTCCAGCCGTGCTTCCCTGCATTGCCGGCAGCAGCACCGTATTCAAAGGAGCGGTTTTTTACCAGCTCTGCATACATACCGCCGTCCAGAGCGTGGTTGATATCCTCCAGGAACAGACCATAGAGGGTATCACTGATAATATTATCATTTGTCATGGAAGCACTTACGTCGATGGTATAGGTGGAAATTCCGGTAGCAATATCTTCTGCTGTGGTGGTATCAGCGATTGCACTCTGTGAAGGAACAGAATTTTCCGGCTGAGCCGAAGCGACCGGAGAACTTGCTGTATTACCACATCCGCTGATTAACAGGGTGGCGCCCAAAATAGTGGAAAACAGGCACCGTTTTAGTTTTGTGTGAAACATAATGACCTCCTGTGGTAAAACTGCACAAATAAAGCTGTGCGTTTTTGTGTGAAATATTAATCATTCCGATGGGTGTTTCAAAAAAACAGCCCTAATATATAAAATATCACAAATAAAGTATATTTCTAGCATTGACTTTATGACGAAAACATAGTAATTTTAAATTGTATAGATTTCGCTAAACTATTTAACTCAAGATTAAAATGAATTCTCAGAAAATAATGAAGGGTAGGTTATTACTTATGAAAGGAAGACATGGTGTTAAATTAACTGCACTGACCTTAGCGGCCAGCATGATGTTTACAGCAGCACCCATGACGGAATTGGATGTTCAGGCAGAAGGAACCGGTACATCCTCCCAAACCGTAGCAGACCAGTATGAGAATGAAATGCTTACCAGAAATTACACAAAGGTGAGCGCAGGCTTCTCGGCAAAGAATTACAAAGGAGGGGATGTTGTTATCCCGGTAGCAGACGCTGTTTCTCCCGGAGCAGAGATAACCTCTGATACCAGAGATTATGCTTCGGCGGAGGAAGTGGTGGCACTTGCGCTGGATGACGTGGTGACTTTTACGGTAGAGGTTCCCGAAACAGCCCTTTATTTCGTGGGACTTGACTATTTATCCTATGATGAGTCCGTATTACCCATTGGTCTTTCCATGACTGTGGACGGTGAATTCCCATTCTACGAATGTAGAAATCTGGAATTTGAAACCACCTGGGTTGGGAAGGAAGAAAAATCCTTCGACCGTTATGATAATGAAATCGTAACCGTGCCGGATAAATTAATCCAGTGGGAGAGAAAGTTTATCAGCGACGGTTCTTACAGAAGAAGCAGACCTCTTTCTCTGGAGCTTACCGCAGGTACTCATGAATTTACCATGACCGTACTGGAAGGACAGTTCCTATTGGGAAGCATTATTCTTTCTGCTCCGGAGGAGATTGCAGAATATACGGGAAGTGAAGCTGCGGCCGGAAGCGAGCTCATTGAGATTCAAGGTGAAGAGTTCGGTTATCGTAATGATTCTTCAATTCATGCGGTGGTAGAGTATGATTCCAGCTTAACCCCTTACGAAGTAACCGATACGGTTTTAAATACTGTGGATTCCGATTCCTTCAAGGACGCAGGACAGAAAATTACATATGAATTTGATGTACAGACAGCAGGCTATTACAACATCGGTATGAACTACCGTCAATCTGATAAGAATGACTTCCCTGTTTTCTTAGATGTAGAAGTGGATGGTGAGATTCCAAATACAGCATTCCAGCAGTACAAGATGGATTACACCAACAAATACAAGACTACCACTCTGGCAGATACAGAGGGCAACAACCTGAGCGTATATTTAGAGCCGGGTAAGCATACCATTTCCTTCACAATTACCATTGACCCCCTGATTCAGATTATGGAAGGTCTGGATCTGGTTATGTCCGAGGTAAATGATTTATCTTTGGAAATCACCAAGGTTGCCGGTACCAATAAGGATAAGTACCGTGACTTAAAGCTGAGCCGTTACATTCCGGGTATCGAGGATACCATGTTTGGTTATGCACAGCAGCTATATGATTTACAGGAAACCGTTCGTCAGTATGTGGATAAGGAAGGACAGATTGCAGTTCTGTCTTCCATGAGTATCGCTGCAGAGCAGTTAATCTCTCTTGCAGAGGAGCCGGACGAAATTCCTTACCGTGTTGCAGAGCTTTGTACCAGTACCTCTTCTGTTAATAAGCAGCTGGCAAATACGGTGGACAGTTTAATTAAGAATAAGATTGCAATTGACCGTATTTATATCTATCAGGACGGCGCAGAGCTTCCAAAGAAGCCGGGCTTCTTTACTTCACTGGGAATGAGTATTAAGAGATTTATTTCTTCCTTTACCGATCAGGCATACTCTACCAGCAATACAAACGAGGAGCACTTACAGGTATGGGTAAACCGTTCCAGCCAGTATGTGCAGATTATGCAGAAGATGATTGATGAGTATTTCACTCCTGAGACCGGTATCGAAGTAGATATCAGTATCATGCCTGACCAGTATAAGCTGGTGCTTGCAAATTCCTCCGGTAGCTCACCGGACGTTGCAACCGGTATCAACTATACCGTTCCATATGAGCTTGCCATCCGTGGTGCGCTGGTGGATATGACACAGTTTGAAGATTTCCAGGAGGTTGCGGCTCCTTATGAAGAGGGCTTCTTCTTAACGGGTACTATCGGTGACGAAGTATACGCAATGCCGGAAACCATGAACTTCTGGGTGCTTTTCTACAGAAGTGACATTTTAAGTAAGCTGGGACTTGAAGTTCCTAATACCATGCAGGATGTAATAGATATGCTTCCTGAGCTGCAGATGAGAGGTCTGAACTACTATCAGCCGGTATCCGGTATGATTGCCATGAGAAACTTCCATGGTACCAACCCATTGGTAGCACAGTACGGCGGTTCCCTTTACTATGAGACCGCACAGGAAGGTACTGCATTCGGCAGTGCAGAGGCTATCGAAGGCTTTACATACCTTACCGAGTTATTTACCATTTATAATCTGCCCATTAACATTGATAACTTCTATCAGCACTTTAGAAACGGCGATATGCCAATCGGTGTAGCAGACTATGCTACCTATAACTTAATGACCAACGCAGCACCTGAGCTTGCAAACTCTTGGGAAATTGCACTTGTTCCCGGTGTGGAGCAGGAGGACGGCACTATCGACAGAACCACTTGTGGTAATGCAGAAAGCTGTGTAATCTTTAAGTCCGATTCTGAAAGAGAACAAAAGGCATGGGAGTTCATCCGCTGGTGGTCATCTACGGAGGTTCAGGCAGAATTTGGTCAGACACTTCAGATTACCTATGGTACTGAGTATATGTGGACCAGTGCAAATATGGACGCATTTATGCAGCTTCCATGGGATACCCAGGATAAGGAAATTATTCGCGAGCAGATGTCTCATGTAATCGACGTAGCGAGAGTTCCGGGTACCTATTTATTAGAGCGTGAAATCAGTAATGCCTTTAACGATATCGTTGTAAATAAAAAGACGGCGCAGGCACGTATTGATAAGGCAGTGAAGACCATTGACCGAGAAATCGAACGTAAGCTGGAAGAATTTGAGTACATTGACAGCGAAGGTAACACCATCGAAACCTATTATGTACCAAATATTGAATCCGTAAGAAAAATCTTAGGAAGAACAGAAGAGTAGGAGGTGAGGAAAACATGGCAAAGAAAAATAAAATTGCTAAGAGATCGGATAACAAAAACGGTTATTTGTTTGTCCTCCCTTATGCTTTAGTATTTACGGTATTTATCTTAGTACCGGTTATTTTAGCAATCGTGTTATCCTTCACCAACTTTAATGCGATTGAGTTTCCATCATAGGTAGGCATCCTAAACTACATTACCGTACTTACCAAT
>CAZOSU010000043.1:9951-13150 GCA_964582515.1 uncultured Acetatifactor sp.
AAGTATTCATGCAGTATGTATTGCCTAATACCATCGTTTACGCCTTGGTAGTAGGTGTGGGCGGATATATTTTATCCTTCGTCCTCGCCTGGGCTCTTTGTAACCTGACCAAGCCGATTCGTACCATTTTTGCATTAATCCTTTATTCACCAAGTATGACCGCCGGTGTGGCAATGGTAGTTGTATGGAAGGTTATCTTCTCCGGTGACCAGACAGGACTTTTAAATAACTGGTTAATGGAAATCGGTGTCATCACCGACCCGATTATCTGGCTCATTAATGCAAATTACCTGTTACCGATTGTTATTATAGTTGGTCTCTGGTCCAGTATGGGTATCGGCTTCCTGTCACTGATTGCAGGTATTCTGAATATCGACGAGGCTCTGTATGAGGCGGGTGCTATCGACGGTATCAAGAATCGTTTCCAGGAAATGATTTACATTACCATCCCTTCCATGAAGCCTCAGATGCTTTTCGCAGCGGTTATGAGTATTGTAAATGCATTCCAGGCAGGTTCTGTTTACACCTTGCTTACCGGTAACCCTTCCCCGGGTTATGCATCACAGCTTATCGTAAACCACATCGAGGACTATGGTTTCTTACGTTACGAGATGGGCTACGCGGCTGCATTATCTGTAGTACTGTTATTGATGGTACAGCTGTTCTCTAAGGTAGCGAATAAGCTGTTTACCGAAAAAGATGATTTTTAGAAAGGAGGCGCTAGAGTATGGCATACAAAGGACATCGTATTAACCCCAAGGGATTTGAGAAAAGCCAGATAAAGATTATTCTTATCTTATTACCACTGATAATTTTTATGGCGCTTCCCATCATTTATATAGTTAACCATGCATTTAAGCCGATGGAGGAGCTCTTCGCTTTCCCTCCCAATTTCTTTGTAAAGAATCCTACACTGGATAACTTTACAGCACTGATTAAGGCAAGCCGTACCGCCGGTATCCCTATGAGCCGTTATGTATTTAACAGCTTGATTATTACCAGCGTTACCATTTTACTTTCATTGTTATTTACCACCATGGCAGCGTTTTCTTTATCCAAGATTCGCTTCCGCGCAAAATATGTGCTGATGGATATCAACCAGGCAGCGATGATGTTCGTTGCTACAGCGGTACTTATTCCCAGATATTTAGTAATGAACTTTACCGGAACCATCAATACATATGTGGCCCACATCCTGCCACTGCTTGCAGTACCTGTAGCACTGTTCCTTGTGAAGCAGTTCGTTGACCAGGTACCGGATTCCTTATTGGAAGCAGCTTACATGGATGGTGCCAGCGACCTTCAGGTATATACCAAGATTGTTATCCCCATGATTAAGCCGGCGATTGCAACGGCAGCCATCATGGTATTCCAGCAGGTTTGGACCAACATGGAGACTTCAAACTACTTTGTAAACGATGATGGTCTTAAGACCCTCACGTTCTACATGAATACTCTTGCAAATGCAAACAACACTGTAGCAGGTCAGGGTATGTCCGCAGCGGCAGCACTGATTATGTTTATTCCAAACTTAGTACTCTTTATCCTGCTTCAGAACAACGTAATGAATACCATGGCTACCTCAGGTATCAAATAATTAAGGAAAAGGTGGAGATAGAAATGAAGAAAATACAGAACCATTTCAAACGTATAGCCTTAAGCCTTATGGTGATGGTACTTGCTCTCAGCAGCAGTGTGATGCCTGTAAGTGCAGATTCCCCTTACAAGACATATACCTTTGATGGCTATGGCGAAATTATTCAGACACAGACAGCGTATTTACCTTATGAAACCATTACCAAGTTTGATGAGGAAGCGCTGAGTGGTCCCAGTGATATGCATGTAACCGATGATGGCCTTATCTACGTGGCAGATACCGGTAATGCGCGTATCATCGTGGGTGATTTGGAAGGAAACCTTGTGAAGATTATCGGCGAAGGTATCCTTAAGACTCCTAAAGGAGTATTTGTAACAGAGAATAAGGATATATATGTAGCAGACCGTGATGCAAAGAGAATTTTCCAGTTCAATGCTGACGGTGAGCTCATCAAGGAATATGGCAAACCAACCAGCCCTCTGTATGGTGAAGAGTTAGATTTCTTGCCACTTAAGCTGGTAGTAAATGATGCAGGAATCATGTATATCGTATGTGAGTCCAACACCAATGGTATTGTACAGATTTCCCCCACCGAAGGGGGAACCTTCCTTGGATACTTCGGTACTAATACCGCAAGTGCTTCTCCTTGGCTTATCTTCCGTAGAATGATTGCTACGGATGCACAGAGAGCAAAGATGGTATCCAACACTCCTTCCACGCCGGATAACCTGTGTATCGACCAGGATGGTCTGATTTATACCGTAACTCGTGGTGAGAAGTCCGATACCTTGAAGAGATTAAACATTGCAGGTGCAAATGTAATTGAGCCGGAGACCTATGATGAAATCCCGGCAGCAGTTGCAGCCGGTAACCACGACAACGTGTATATGGTATCCCAGCAGGGTTACATCTATGAGCTGAACAGCGAGGGCGAGAGCTTATTCGTATTCGGTGGTCTGGATGATGGTACCCAGCGAGTTGGCTTATGTACCTTAGTAAGTGCTATTGATGTAGACCTTCAGGACAGAATTTACATCCTGGATATGGATAAGTGCCAGATTCAGGTATTTGAGCCTACCGAGTTTACTGACCTTCTTCATGAGGCATTAAATCTTTATTCTACCGGTCGATACACCGAAAGTAAAGCTCCTTTGGAAGAAGTATTAAAGATGAACAGTATGTTTGACTACGCAAATATGGCAATGGGTCGTGCATACTTCCAGGAAGAGAACTATGAAGCTGCACAGTACTATGCAAAGCTGGCAAAGGACTACACCGGTTATTCTGATGCAGCATGGGAAATCCGTAATCTTTGGTTAAAGGACTGGATTGTTCCCATTATCTGGGCGATTGTTGTCTTCTTTGTAATTAAGAAGGTAGTAACCGTTCTGGATGAAAAGAAAAAGATTTTAGACCCGGTAAGAGCATTTAAGAAAAAGCTTACCAGTGGCAAATTTATCAGCGACTTAAAGTATGCATGGTATTTCATGAAGCATCCTATCGATGGTTCTTACGGAATTGCCAGAGAAGGCAGAGCATCCTTTAGGGCTGCCAACTTCTTAGTACTGTTATTTATCGTAGAATTCTTAATTAACAAGTACC
>CAZOSU010000044.1:0-12968 GCA_964582515.1 uncultured Acetatifactor sp.
TTAAGTAAGGAGCAAGCTGTTCGAAATCAGTACCCTTGAACGCGAAGTTCATCATGGTGTTCTTGTAAACCTTGTAAGCTACTCCTGCTGCACGCAGATTTCTACGTAACTGGGTATCCTGTTCAACAGTAAGTCCACGATAGTCAACTAAAACTACGGACTTTGCTTCCTTGATACCTTCAGCAATCTCAGCAACTACAGGCTGCTTTAATTCGATCTTTGCCATTTTTCTTTACCTCCTTTTAGATTTTCATGCCGAAAGGAGTTTCCTTTATAAAAAGGCCTCCCCATCAAAGACAGGAAGGCGCGAAAATTCATACATTAAACTCTCTCTCCTCGGTAGGCGTCCCCTTGGGATCTTACACTCCGGATTTCTTCTTAACCTTGTGGAGCTTCGAAGAAACTCCCTAAGGATTCGCAGAATCCTTTTGTACCTGCTGTCTTCGGCGTGGTTTCATAACCTCAAATACAATATCATATCCATGGTGCTTCGTCAAGTGTTTTTTAATCCTTTTTAATACACTTTTTTTAAAAAAGACCACTCCCCAAGGAGTGGCCTTCCGTATTAATCTTATACGAACTTAGCGGTAGATACCTTCACGCCAGGACCCATAGTAGAAGTTAAAGTAATGCTCTTTAAGTAAGCACCCTTAACAGCACTTGGCTTAGCCTTCATGATTGCATCCATAAGAGCCTTGAAGTTCTCTGCAAGAGCTTCCTCGGTGAAAGATGCCTTTCCGAGAGGAACATGCACGATGTTGGTCTTGTCAAGTCTGTACTCAATCTTACCAGCCTTGATATCAGCGATTGCCTTAGCAACATCCATCGTAACGGTACCAGCCTTAGGGTTTGGCATTAAGCCCTTAGGTCCTAAGATCTTACCAAGACGACCAACTACACCCATCATATCAGGAGTAGCTACTACTACGTCAAAGTCTAACCAGCCTTCGTTCTGAATCTTTGGAACTAACTCTTCACCACCAACGTGATCAGCGCCAGCTGCTAAAGCTTCATCAATCTTTGTACCCTTAGCGATAACCAAAACCTTAACGGTCTTACCGGTTCCGTTAGGAAGAACTACAGCGCCACGGATCTGCTGATCTGCATGACGTCCGTCACAACCGGTTCTGATGTGTGCTTCGATGGTCTCATCGAACTTTGCAGTTGCAGTCTTCTTTACAAGTGCAATTGCATCATTTGCTTCGTATAAAGTTGCTCTGTCAACCAACTTAGCAACTTCGGTATATTTCTTACCATGTTTCATTATAAATTACCTCCTAGGTTCCAGCGACAATCCCAATCGATTGTCTCCCAAATTGTTAATAGTTTGCGAGTATTATTCTTCGATAGTAATACCCATAGAACGTGCTGTACCAGCGATCATGCTCATAGCAGCCTCTAAACTTGCAGCGTTTAAGTCAGGCATCTTTAATTCAGCGATTTCCTGAAGCTTAGCCTTAGAGAGGGTTGCAACCTTAGTCTTGTTAGGAACACCTGAACCAGACTTAATATTACATGCCTTCTTTAAAAGAACTGCTGCAGGAGGAGTCTTTGTGATGAAACTAAAGCTTCTGTCTGCATATACAGTAATAACAACAGGGATAATGGTATCGCCCTTATCCTGTGTTCTAGCGTTGAACTGCTTTGTGAATTCAACAATGTTTACACCATGCTGTCCAAGTGCAGGACCTACTGGTGGAGCTGGTGTAGCCTTACCAGCTGGGATCTGTAATTTAATGTATCCTGTTACTTTCTTTGCCATTGTGGCACCTCCTATAATGTGGTAATTCGGCGCAAGGGCATCTCCTTGCTCCCACGGGAACTCTCCTTAAGAGCTCCATTTGTGTTGCCTTTATATCTTACCGGATTCCTCCGGGAAAATATCACTTTAAATTAAAGTTTTCTTACTTCAGCGAAGCTAATCTCAACAGGTGTCTCTCTACCGAAGAGCTCCACATTGATGGTTGCGGTCTGCTTACTGTAGTCAAGCTTCTGAACCACGCCCACAGTGTCCTTCCAGACACCGGCAACAACTGCGATACTGTCTCCTTCCGCGAAGTCAACAGATACGTTCTCAGACTTGATGCCAAGAGGCTTCATCTCAGCTTCTGTAAGAGGAACAGGCTTACTTCCTGGTCCTACGAATCCGGTTACACCACGAGTATTTCTTACAACATACCAGGTGTCATCGTTCATATCCATATTGAGCAGAACATAGCCTGGGAACAGCTTTCTCTGAACGGTCTTCTTCACACCGTTCTTCACCTCTACAACTTCCTCTAAAGGTACTCTTACCTCTAAAATCTGCTCTGCAAGGTGCTTGTTGTTCTCGATGGTTTTCTCAATATTGGCTTTGACTTTGTTCTCATACCCGGAATAGGTATGAACTACATACCATTTTGCTTCTGCCATACAATCACCCTCGTTCTAAATTGATGTTAATAAGTTTACGCCATACTGAATCACAAAATCCAGAATTGCAATAATAACACCAACTACTACAGATATCGCAACAACTGCTACGGATTGCTTGAACGTAGAATGTTTGTCCGGCCATGTAATCTTCTTAAATTCAGACTTAATACCTTTGAAACGGCTTGGCTTCGTGGTGGTCTTTTCTGCCTTATCTCCCATTAATTCGCTCCATTTCCGCCGCTTAAAAAGCGACCATTGCAATACTTCCCAGGTAATTATTTGGTTTCCTTGTGATTGGTATGAGTCTTGCAGAATCTACAATACTTCTTGGTTTCCATACGGTCAGGATGAGTCTTCTTATCCTTGGTGGTATTGTAGTTACGCTGCTTGCACTCGGTACATGCTAAAGTGATTTTTGTACGCATAATTTCCTCCATTTCACTGCCATTTCAGGCAGTATCTCTATATAGTCTTCTCCAAATTTTAGGCATAAAAAAAAGACCTAAAATCAAATCTCGCTGAATCAATATAGCATATAGGTCTAATATAGTCAATGTTTTTTTTGTATTTTTCTTGTATTTTGCAGGCTTTTTTCCCCTTTGCCCTTGTTTCTTCTCTTCATATATGGTATATTTTTCCCATAAAAGTGGGTATTTGTGTTCTATTACAGAATAATCAAAACGGAATTTGATTATATCACACTTTATTTTCTATAGCAATCACGACTTTAGCCATGGAGGAAAGGAGGCGTGTAAATGGGTGCTATTCTTACTACCGCATATAATAATTATCTGAGTACATATAAGCCACCTACCAGTAATCGCTACGATGCACATAAAAAGAGCGAGCTGCGTAATGTTTATAATTCCATCGTAAAATTAAATAAGGAAGCTCCTGTCTACCTTCCTCTGGATGGAAATGTAGTGAAGGACTATGCCATCGGCTTAAAGGAGAATGCAAGGGAGCTTCATAATACCATCGCAGCTCTTGGTGGTCTGGACGAGTCCACACTACTTAGCCAGAAGGCTGCTTCTACTTCTGATGAAGGAATTGCCGAGGCAAAATTCATCGGCTCCTACACTGCCGGTGCACCGGCTCCCAATTATTCGCTGGAAATCGACACTCTGGCAAGCCATCAGGAAAACATGGGTAAATTCCTTCCCGAAGGCACCGTTTCCTTACCGCCGGATACTTATTCCTTTGACGTTCAGATTAATGATATGAACTACGAGCTGCAATTTTCCATTGGTGAGACAGAGACCAACCGTGACGTGCAGAACCGTCTTGTCCGCTTAATCAATAATTCCGGCATCGGTCTAAGGGCGGACATCATAGAAGCCGATGGACGCAGCGCCATCACTCTTTCCTCTGAGTCCACCGGACTTCCCAGCGGAAAGAAAACGATTTTTAATATCAGCGACAGCAGCACCAGCAGGCAAAAGGGTGCAGTGAATTATCTGGGAATTGATTATATCAGCCACCAGCCCACCAATGCAGTCTTTCGTATCAACGGCGAGGAGCGCAGTTCTTCTTCAAACACCTTTACCATCGATAAGATGTTTGAGGTTACCGTTAAGTCCACCACCCCGGAGGACGAGCCTCTTACCATTGGCCTTAAGACAGACGTGGAATCCCTTACGGACAACGTTATCCAGCTTGCCGGCGGTTACAATAAATTCCTTACAGAAATGAACAATTTCCTGGAGTCCCATCCCCGCAGTAAAAATGTTATCCGCGAGATGAACTCTATTACCAGACAGTACGGACAGGTCTTTGCAGACATGGGACTTACCATCGAAAGTGACGGAGCCCTTTCCGTGGACCGCAGTACCCTAAAGGACACCTTCGAAGAATCTGAAGATATTAACCATACCTTCCAGTCACTGAAGAATTTTTCTCAGGGGCTGATTCGCAAGAGTGACCAGATTTCCTTAAATCCCATGAACTATGTGGAACAGACCGTGGTGGCTTACAAGAATCCGGGACGCAACTTTCCAAATCCCTACGTCACCAGTGCTTACAGTGGCATGATGTTTAATTTTTATTGTTAATACGGAAATCGCAAGAGCTTCCTGGTCTACTGACCAAGAAGCTCTTTTTCTGCCATTTCAAGGGCCGCCTCTATTACCTTATCCATATCATAATATTTATACTGCCCCAGGCGTCCACCGAAAAGTACCCCCGGCTCCGCCTCTGCCAGCTTCTGATAAGCTGCAAAAAGTGCTCCGTTTCTCTCATCGTTGATGGGATAATAGGGCTCGTCCCCCTTTGCCCATACTGCCGGATACTCTCTGGTGATAATGGTATCCCGGGAGGTGGTATCAAACTCAAAATGCTTATGCTCAATAATACGGGTATAAGGAATGTCCCTCTCGGTATAATTCACCACCGCATTTCCCTGGAAATTGCTCTCACCCTCCAAAAGCTCCTCTTCAAAGCGCAGGGAACGATACTGCAGTTCCCCCAGCTTATAGCCAAAGAACTCATCAATCATACCGGTATAAAGCACCCTTCCGAAGCTGTCCGCTTCTTCTCCCTTGGCCCGGTTCTCTCCCAGAAACTCTTCATAAGTGATACCAAGGCGCACCTCTATGCCATCTAAAAGCTTCTCCACAATCTGGGTATAGCCGCCTTTCGGAATCCCCTGATAAGGGTCGGTAAAATAGTTGTTATCATAAGTAAAGCGCACCGGAAGTCTGCGGATAATAAATGCCGGAAGCTCCCTGGCACTTCTTCCCCACTGCTTCTCCGTATAGCCCTTCACCAGCTTCTCGTAGATGTCCCGGCCCACCAGATTAATGGCCTGCTCCTCCATATTCTGAGGACTCTCCACACGTTCCGCCCGGCTCTGCTCCTCAATCTTCGCTTTCGCCTCCGCGGGAGTCTTTATCCCCCACATCTTACTGAAGGTATTCATATTAAAGGGCATGTTGTAGAGCTCATCCTTGTAAATCGCTACCGGACTATTCACGTAATGGTTAAACTCTGCAAACTGATTCACATAATCCCATATCCTTTTATTGGAGGTATGGAAAATATGTGCACCATACTTATGCACCTGAATGCCTCTTTCCTTACACGTATAAATATTCCCGGCAATGTGATTCCGCTTATCAATTACCAGACAGCTCCTGCCGGCCTTCTTCATTTCATGAGCAAAAACAGCGCCAAAAAGCCCGCTGCCCACTACCAGATAGTCATACTTCATTTAATCCACCTTATTCTTTTTTGCCTTTGCTTTGTACTTCTCAATCTGCACAAAGTCGTCCATCAGCTCCAGCACCTTGTCTCTTCCGGTCTGATTCAGCTTCATGTAATACTGCATTACTCGATTCTCCAGAAGCTGGGCTCCTAAGGAAGCATCTCTTTCCAGGGATGTAAAATCCACCGGATTTAAGCTGAGCTTGTCGCACATCTTTATAACGGTACCATAAGCCATTCCTTCAATACCACGCTCCAACGCAGTCACAAGTGTACTGTACGGAATATTCATTTCGATAGCAAACTGACGAACGCTACGGTACTGGCGAAGAATTTCTCTTTTTAAAATTTCTGCTTTTGTCATGTTCATTAATTTATACTCCTCTTGTCCCTTCCATAATTCCCCTGTTCATTTTTCGAACAAATATAATCGTACGATATTTCGCAAATAATTTCAATAGGTAATAGGGTTTACAATCCCACTTTTCTATATTATACTATATGTATCCATATACAGTAGGAGGTTATTTAAATGTCAGATTTAGATTACAGCATTATTGCCCGCCGAATGAAGGCAGAGCGTATCCGCAACAAGATTTCCCAAAAGCAGGTAGCTGACGGTCTTGGATGCACCGTTTCCTTTGTCAGCAACGTAGAAAACAGCCGTGCAAAGCTCAATTTAAGAATGCTTGCATACTACGCACAGATGTGCAATGTATCCGTTGACAGCCTTATGACAGAGCGCGAAGATGATTCCGACAGCTTGAAGCTGGACAAAGAGCTTCTTCATGTATTCCACGGTTATACCACCGAAGAGCAGAAGAAAATCATTAAAATTTTAAAGACCTGGAAAGCTGACAATAATTAACAGCATATTTTCCTACTTGCTGCACATTCTAAGATAGGACATGATGATAGCAAGGAGCAGACAGGTGAAAAAAGAATTACGAAAATGCTTTACCATTGGATTTATTTTTATCAGTGTATTTGGAACGCTTCTTCACTTTCTATATGAGTGGATGGGTGCTAATCCAATCGTCGGACTGTTCAGCCCGGTTAACGAATCCATATGGGAGCACATGAAATTATTCTTTTTCCCCATGCTTCTCTTTACTGTCGTTATGTCCTATTTTAATATTCTACAGGTTCACTATCCTGCACTGGTACCGGCACTGCTGACAGGACTTCTCGCAGGTAGCTGGTTCATTCCCATGGCCTATTATACTTATAGCGGCATCCTTGGACGCAGCATCACCTTCGTGGATATTCTGCTGTTTTATGCAGCTGTTTTTGTAGGACTTCGCACCGCTTACAATAAAGTGACAAACAGCAGACTTTCGAAATACGAAAACCTGCTGAAAATATGCGTATTAATCATGCTTACGCTGTTTATGCTTTTCTCACAGGAGGCGCCGGGGTGGGGGATGTTTAAATAAAAAAACCGCCCCCCCTTAGAACCCAAAATATATTTTTCTCCGCTTCTGATTTGCCATAACTGCTAAATACCTTTTTACACATATGCGTCCTTTATTTTGCGTTATTCTTCTATCCGTTATATCCCATCCGATCTCTACCATTCATAATGGCCATTACGCACTATGCCTCCCATAACTCCTACCTTATTCTCACATTCTCAAATAACTATTATGTATTATTTTATCACACTTCAACTCTATTCAGCAATAAATTATGTACCTTGACACCAGAACCTGATATGCTATAATTGTTTTAAACACTTACACTAATAGTAAGTCTATTCTTTGCAGCGTGGTTCCCATGCCGTGCTGCTTTCCAGATTTCAAATAACATTCTTTATCATTCTATTTTTACCCAAGCTTGGAGAGGTTTATTTTTTTGTTTTATCATTTATATTCTTTTGTATTGCATTTTTGCGTGCAACGGATTATTATAGTGGTATAAAATACTTTACTTCTCCATTTCTACATTTAACACCAAGGAGGAGTAAAGACATGTCCGAAAAAGACCATACCGAAAAGATTTTAGAGGATTTTAATGATGTCTTCGCCGACATCTTCAACACACTGGCTTTCAAGGAAAAATATTTGCGGGAGGATAAACTTTATCCCGGGCCAACCGAATCCATTTACAAGGCCGCCACAAATGGCACTGCCGAGCAGCGTAGGGACACCCTCAAGCACTATCTGGGCAACGGCTTCCAGATTTTATCCGTCGGCATAGAGAACCAGGCCAGCCATGACAAGTACATGCCCATACGCATCATGGGCTATGACTACGCGACCTATCGCGAAATGATAAACAATAAGAAAAAGCTTTGCCCTGTCATCACCATCGTCCTCAATTTCACAAACAAACAGTGGCGCAAACCTAAGAGCATCCATGGACTTCTATCCCTCCCGAAGGAGCTCCGGAATTTGGTCTCTAACTACCGTATTAAGGTATTTGACATCGCCTATCTTAGCGACGCTGTCATCGAGAGCTTTACCAGCGATTTTAGGCTGATTGCACGCTTTTTCAAACACAAACGATTGAAACGCCCGCCAGAGGATTTTTTTCAGTCTGAGGATACCATCACCCACGTGGAGGCTTTTTTCGAATTATTAAGCGTATTTACAAAGGATTCACGCTACACAGAGCTATTGGATGTAGCAAAAGACATCATCTCAGACAAAGGAGGTATGAATAAATTGTGTTACATTTATGATACTATCGAACAGAGGGGTATTGAGAAGGGTAAGCAGCTTGGCATCGAGCAGGGCAAGAGACTTGGCATCGAACAGGGCAAGAAGCTCGGCATCGACAAGGGCAAACTTCTCATGCTCAAGGAGCTTGTTGCTGATGGCACGCTTACCCTATTAGCAGCAGCAAACAGGCTTTCCATTACCGTGCCTCAGTTGGAGGAACAGTTTCTCACATTAGCAGTAGAAAACAGTAATTAAATATTGATTAGCGCAAAACACCTCGTGGACCAAAATCCCACGAGGTGCTATTACATTCCCTTTCCTACTGAAGCGAAAATTCAAAGATTGCCGTTTCATCCTCGAAATTCTCATTAGAAATCCACAGTACGGATCTGTCTGTCAAATTGTAAACTGCGCTATGAACCGTACAGCCATTCCCATCATCGTTGTTCCAGGTACGTCGTCCCACCTGAGCCAGAATGTCCATAGCAGCCCACTCATCCGCAACCACGCCATCCGTTTTGCTCAGCTGTTCATAAATCCGTTCATAACGGTCATATCCCTTCTTCTCGTGTACGGAGTCATAATAATCCGGCTGAATGATAAAGTTGGTAACCCACTGATAATCTGCTGCCGCTTCCGCCTCTCCGATGGAAGCATCCGCATCATTGTAGGTTACTACCAGCTGTCTGGCACTACCATCGTTATCCACAATATCACCACTTCCGACCCATTCTAAAATCGCGCTCTTTCCGGTAGCATCTGCCACCATATAATGATATGAGGTGTTGGCAGAATCATGCAAATCATAGCTTTCTGCAATTTCCACAGCCTCCTCCACACTGTCCGCATAATCTAAAATCATACGCAAAAGAGTGGTGGACGTCATATCCGGCTTGTCTGTATTCTGGTTAGTTGCCACAGTCTTCAATCCCTGATAAGACATATAGATGCCGCAGCTTACCCCCGCATCATTTACGCCATCTAATGGCACAAAGGGTGCGGCAAGACAAATGATTTTATCCATAATCCCGCTTACACCGGTCTCCTTGTCAATGCCAAGGAACTGCAAATCCGCGGTAGAAATAGATGCATGTCTGCCCTCATTTGCCTCCACAAATACAATACAGGTGTTGGTCTTGGCAAAATCATAATTTCTGCCAAACAACACATCCCCATCCTCCGTGGTCGCTGTAAAGGACGCGCAGCCGATATCCGTTTCCCCGATATTCATCTTTATCAGCCCCTTGGTGACATTGGAAGTGATAAAATTAATCAATTCCTTATCACTGGAAACGCCGCCCTGCTCTACAAATTCATCCAGATAAAAGCCGCCCTTTACCTCCATAATGTACACAGAACCATCCAGATGTGCATCATTACGCTCCCTGATTTCCTTCATGCTAAGGAGCGTCCCGATTTCATTGTGCCACAAGGCATAAACCACTATCACCACCAGCAGAATCAACGCCACAATCCCAAGCAATATGCCCCTAATAATTCTCAGCCAAAGTGGCTTTTTTACTTTTGTCTTTTCCATTTATAAATCCTCTTTCTAAATATATTTATCTTAAAAACATGCGTAGCAATGTCCCATATATTCCCCGATTGTACGGCTGTTACCGCATGGGCAAAGCCATCCTTTCCGTGATAGCTTCCCATGCCGCTCTCACCTACGCCACCAAAGCCCATTTCGCTGGTGGCCAGATGGATAATCACATCGTTGATACAGCCGCCACCATACTGCTTACGTATCTGATTGCAGATTTCCTTAACCAATGCATCTGGCGGATGCAAACTGCGCCCCTTCCATAACCTGCGAACTTTGGTACCGGATACAAAGGATTAGCTTCCTTTTCACCTTTGGATCCCGGTATGGCAGGATGGGAAGCGCTATTCTGAGCACTGTCTGAAAGGTACGACAAAATATTGTCTTTATTGAATTCATAAATTATCCTTCTTTCGTTAAATCGATAGTTTGATTTTAACAAAGGATGGGACAGGGAACAATAGGAAAAAGGCAATGCCTTTGTTAATTAGGAATTGCCTTCTTTCAATAAAAATCATGAAATTCGTTGCTTTAGCTCTGCAACATCCGTTTCTAACACATTAACCCTAATCGTCAGCATTTCAAATTCATTATTTGATTTGATGGCTTCCTTAAGATTCCTTGACAAATCCAGATGACCTTCCGCCACTCTCATAATGTCTCTACGAACCTCATTTTCAAGAGTCAGTTTAATACTTTTTATATCATTGTCCATAACATTGATTTTGTCATCCATGACATTGATTTTGTCATCCATGGCACTGATTTTATCATCCATGGCACTCATTCGCTCATCCATGCATTCAATTTTTTCTAAAATTATATCTAATTTATCCATGATGCGCACACTCCTTTCGTATATTGTAGCATAGTAAATTTTAAAGTGTAAAGCCTTTCATATATCTTCTAAAGACACACCCACTGAAAACTATCTTTACATTCCTCCTTTCCGCCCACAGGGCATCTCAATACTTATGTGAAATATGCAGGGGTTCCCTGCCAGACGGCAGAATCGCCATGGAAAAATTTTGAAATGCAGCCTCGCTGCGAGATCGGTTTTAAGACTTTCACTTTAGTATAATATATCATTTAGTACACATTTTGTCAACTACTAGTGTAGCTATTTCTTTATCATTCTATTTTTACCCCGGCTTGGAGAAGTTCATTTTTTGTTTTATCAATTAGCGTAGGAACATCCTCAAGCACTATCCGGGCAACAGCTTCCAGATTTAATCCGTGGGCATAGAAAGCCAGGCCAGCCGGGCATACAGCAAGCCATCTGCTCACTATACCTCAACGGCGTGAGTCCGTGCATCTGTTTAACACCTTCGGATTCCCATACGGCAGGATGGGAATTGCCAAGTACTTTCCTAATGATACAACACGGTCGGCAATTTCTCTCCTATATGACCTATATACACTTTTGCCTCTTTAGGAACAGGTTCAAAGAAAATCCTCCCCGCATATGCGCCTGTAAATCTCACATGCCATGAAAACAATTGTACATTTCCATTTGGCAATAAAAACGTATGCTCATTAGCATATCTTTTTAATGTTGCCAACGACTCTGGCGTTGCATGTGTCAGTTTTCCAAATTCAAATCCACCCTGCATGTCTTTTGCTACCATTTGTATCTCCTTCAGCCTCCGATAAACCTGTCCTGCTTCTGCACTACCGATTTCTGTCTTTAGCTGCTTTATTACATTGTCACAAAAAACAAGATTTGGAAACACCTCATCCTTACAAAGAAATATATCCATTCCCGAATGAATGCCTTCCTTCCGCTGCAATGCAAGAATCTCTTCCTGTTGCGTAATAAAACACTTTGCATTCTCTGCACAAGACACATTAGGAATATCCCCATTTTCCGAAACTAATTCTCCATCTGCCGTCAAATATGTATAAATCCCGTTTACAACCGGGCTTCTCCAATTTTCATCCATCAGAAAGCTAATTAGTACACCCTCTATCTCATAAGCAAGCTGACAGCTTTTTGAAACCAGCTCTCCATATACAAACTCTGCGTCCGTCTTCCACTGATAATCCTTTTCAAAAGCTTCTGAATCAAAGGTAATTGATTGATTAAGAACTCGCCTAAACTTTCTCTTCAATTCAATATCAATCCGCCTATCATTCAACCATTGTTCAAATCTATAACCAGGCGCCAATTCAAAAGTGTTATAATGCTTATCCAGAAAAATACTATTGTCATGAAGCACGCTCTTTACCAGATAATACGTCTCAATGAATTTTTCCATAATCTCCTGTGCCTCATGTTCACTCTTACATGGAAATTTTGCAGACAAATCATTGACCACTAACTGCATTATAACTCCCCCTAAAACATCTCATCTATCGCCTTATCCCACTCATCAAAGAAACCGTCCGGCCAAAAACTCAACCGACCATCCTTCTGCAAAACCGGTCTCTCGACTACTGGAAATACTATCTCTTCCCCGTTCTCTACTTCTACTCTCCTTTCAAAATAGAACAATCGCACTTTATCCGATTCCAGAGTACCTTGCTTAGCACATAATCGAATCCCGTTTAAGACATGATCACTATGAGTCTCTAAAATTATCTGTACACCACCTTGTGCAGCCCTAGCAATTAATTCTCCCATTTTACGCTGTCCTTTCGGATGCAAATGCGCCTCTGGATTTTCGAGTATCAAAAGCTCTCCCGGCTTAGCCTTTACCAACGCCAAAATAACCGGAAGTACATATGAAATTCCAAATCCAACATTTTGTACCGAAAAATATTCTGCGGTGGATGTGCCATGTTGGCGGACAGTCAATCCTACCCGATTGCTATGCCCATAGTCCTCCGTTCTAAAAGCTACACCCGGCGTTATTTCACTCATCCAGCATTCTACCTGCCTGGTAATGCGATGATTTATCTCTTCCTCATACAGCACCATTTCATTTTCAACATCATCCAATTCATGTTCCTTCAAATAATGTACCGCATACTCTCCATGACTGCCAATCTGCTTTTGCTCCCATACTTCATAGTAGGACTTTTGATAACTACTCTGCGGTCCCTGTCGGTCCGCAGCAACGTAGGTAAAACCAGTATCAAATATATTCATTCCACACAAAACATTTGTTTCGTCAACAAACATCTCCTGCAGGAAATCCGCA
>CAZOSU010000045.1:0-9550 GCA_964582515.1 uncultured Acetatifactor sp.
ACTAGGCTCGAAAATACCTCGCCAAGTGCCGACGTTTTTCAAGGGTCTGCAAAACGCATAGCATACCCTCTGAAAGCCCTCCAAAAGAAAGACATGTCCTCATGTGGGCTGGTTTTTCGCCGTCTTTTACATCTGAATAGCGTACACCGTAGCAACGCTCAAAATAATCTGAATAATTGCGAAGCGGTATACGGTCTGGGTATTGCTCCAGTCCCAGTTTTTGCGGACGTGGTCGTGGAGTGGCAGGCGCACATTCTTAAAGATATGAATCTTACAAAAGCGGATTAACGCCACCTTCAAAAGGCCAAGGCCGCCGTCCAGAATCAATACCAGTGCCACAGGGATGTATAAAAATGGGCTGCCCGTCTTTAATATGGCAATGCTGATGAAAAGTCCCATGGCTCTGGAGCCTGCGTCACCCATCATGAGTTTACTGGGGGTGGCATTGTACCAAAGGTATCCCAGAATGCAGACTGCAAAAAGGAGAATCTGGTAGGAGTAGTCCCCCGCCACCTCCTTTACCACATCGATGGCATAAATGGTGATGATGGTGATAATGGTCAGGGTACCTGACAAGCCGTCCACACCGTCGGCACAGTTGGTTACGTTTACCGATGTCCATACCAGAATTACTACCAGCACACCAAATAAAACGGGCGGTATGGCCAGGCTGACATCAAATAAGGCCAGCTCCACTACATTGCTGTTATAGCGAAGGAAGGTAACTGCCACCAGCACAGCCACGCACAAATCCAGAAAGCCCTTTTTGTATTCGCCCCAGGGATTCTTGGCTGCATCATCCAGATAGCCGGTCATCATGCAGATGACCAGAAGCATCAGGTATATGATATATTCCGCACTCATGGGGGCAAAGAAAAATGCCACAATTACATAAGCCAGCACGAAAATGATTCCGGCACCTCTGGGCTTTCCCGCAGATTTTTTACCATCATGGGCAAAATCCCTGCCACCATCCTTTGGTAAAAATCTGTAAAGCTTTGCGGTAGCAACGATGGTTGCAAAAAAAGCAAACAGTATACCTGCAAATGCACAAAGGGCAGAATAATCTTCGGATAAAATATTATGTAACATGGTTATTTCCTTCCTGATAAAACTTAATCTTTTCTGGCAAAGCTCTTGTGCTGTGCCTTCTTTTCATACATCAGCTTATCTGCTTTACTTAAGAAATCATCCAGACCCTGGGTATGAATATTGTCGGTATAGCAGCCGATGCTGGCGTGAATCTCATAGGGTACTAATCCACGCTCATTATATGCAGCAATTTCCTTCTTTATGGATGCCACAATTTCTGCAGCCCTGTCATAGTTATAATCTCCGGTAAAGACAATCAAAAACTCGTCTCCGCCAATTCTGGCTGCAATTTCTTTGTCCACGGACTTCTTAATCATCTGGCCGAAATTGCGCAGTGCTGCATCCCCCTCATTGTGACCATAGGTATCATTAATCATTTTCAGACCATCCATATCTATGGATACCACTGTCATATGTGTCTCGTCCAGCTCCTCAGCTCTCTTTAGTGCACTCTCCACCTTCTGATAAAAGCCCTGTCGATTGTACAGCCCTGTCAGCATATCAAAGAGATACACTCGCATCAGCTGGGCCTGCGCCATTACCAGTTCAAATAAATTACGCATGTCCGTCATAAAGGAAGAGGCAGCTGTGAACCACATTTCCTCTATGTAGAACAAGAATGTCATCACTCCTACACCGGCCCCCTTCACATGGACGGGCAGATGCATCATATAATCATACTTATCCAGACAGTCACAGAGAGCCTGATCTATGGTTTCAGGAGTAACATTTCTCTTAATCCTCTTATCATTATCTCTTTCTCCGTTTACAATATATGCCATGGTCATGTTTCTTCCGTGGTGCTTCTCAACATCCCGGGTATACATCTCCACCTGAAGATTCTCCACAAAATCTTCCTCCACCGTCAGCAAAGCCTCCCGGTATTTTACCGGGGAAGAATATCTGGAGATTGCCCTTACGCTTTCGGTGAAATCTGTTTTCGTGCTATAGCGGGAAACCATCTTCTGCACGTCTCCCTGGAATTTAATCAGCTGGTGAAGCTCCGAACGCATACGAATCAGCTCGGTAATACCATATTCACTGTTTAAGGAATCACAACCACAGGAATGTCCTATCTGCATTTTGCTGTAAATGGGGATGACCTCACTGCGGTCAACCTGCTCCACACCATTTTCCAGCATCTCACAGATAAGCTCCATCATCTGCTCATTATTTACCACACCGGTAGTAAGTCTGGGCACACTGTAGCGCTCCATGTCTATACCGTCAAAACCGCTGACCGCCACATCCTCCGGTACACGGAAGCCATTCTTCTGCAGGAAATTCACTATGGGCAAAGCCATGGCATCATTAGCACAGATAATGGCCTCAGGAAATTGCAATGGACTATCCAGCATCTGCTCCATAGCCACGAGGGCCGGATCCTCCCAGAAATATCCATAATACACCCTTCTTTCGTCAAAGGGGATTCCATTCTTCTCCAGCACATCCTTATAGGCCTGTAGACGTACCTCGGAATAGCTGTTTCCGGGCATACCTCCCATGAAATTTATCCGCTTATAGCCATGGTGCTCCACCATATGTTCTACTACTTCCTTGAAGCACCTTTCATACTCAAATGCCAGATTAATGGCTCCCTCCAGATATTTGTCCACAGCAAAAATCGGTACCCCCGCTTTATTGGCAATACTCACCAATTCATGCATTTCCTCATCCTGCTTAAAGGACTCTGACATAAGCACAACAGCATCATACTTCTCTACCTGTATGGCTTTAAAAATGCTTCTCTCTCCCTGGTCAATCACATCATTCATAAATAAATCCGTGATCGTGGAGTAAAAATTCACTTTAACCTGGTGACTCCTGCATACCTCCACCACATTTTCCATCATGCGGGTCTGCTCATCATTGGCAAAATTGGAAAGTGCAAATGCAATTACTTTATACGGTTTTCCATCTGAATACTTCTTCATCATATGCCTTCTCGTACTTTCTACTAGTTCTTACGGAGAAACTGGAATGCTTCCATATCAAAATCCGTTCCCGGTAAGAAAATGAACTCTACCTTACCTTTTCCTACCAGCTTCTCGAAGGTAATCTCCTGCTTCTCGTAATCCTTTGTCCCCTTGATCTCTAAAATACGTCTTACGCTGACGCCTTCCTCGTTGGTAAAGTTGATATGTGCAGTATTGCCGGCAAGAGGTGTTCTGCCCCAGATTGCGATGGCATCCACTCCCTCTGCTCCGAAATCCATATCGGTATACTCAACAACAACATTATTACCAATGCCTGTGATATCCTTCTCACCCACAACAAAGCTGTCACCGTAGATATTGGTGAATTCAGGTGCTTCCACGCGGCTTACACCCTTCTCATATTTTGTAAACGCAAAGCCCTTGAGATGTACCTTGTCATACATCTTGATGGAAATGGTCTTTACTCCCTTAATCCTTCCGGATAATTTCCAGGTATCTGCCTGATAGGTTGCCCAGATGGATGGTTTCTGGTAAATATTGTCTGCCAGAAGCTCACTGCCTTCCTCGCCGGGCCTTCCCAGCCAGATTTCTACCGGATACGGCTTCTCATCCACTGCCCAGATAGGAACGGTGATTTCGTCGGAGCCATAGTCACCAAAGTCAAGACTTTCAAAGATGATGGCACTTGGCTTCTCACTTTCCATTGCCACACCCTTTTCATTACCGTTACCGATTTCACCGATACAGTCTGTGTAAAGACCTGCCGTAATAAACTCATACGGATTCATGGTTGCCTGTCCCAGCCCCTGTGCCTTAAATGCCACCTGGGAAATCAGGCGTACCTTATCGCTGCCGCTCTTAGTCATGCAGCGTACCAGAAAGTCGCCGTCCCCCCGTGCATCGATTCTTGCGGTATGCACACCGTCTTCGTAGGAAATCTCCTGTACGGTTACAAAGGTTACTTCGATACCACTGCCGTTTACTACCTTCCAGATTAACTGCTGGTCGGTAGCATTTTCCGGATAAACCTTGGCCGTTACAAGGATGCTTTCCTTGCCGGGCTCTAAAACCTTGCCCTCCGGGATACCGATTTCCACCTTACGCACCGGGATATTTGCAGGCAGAGTCATAGGTCTGTCCATTAAGTTTTCATTTACGGAGATACCGCCTCTTACCGGTGCCTCCTCCGAGGTCAGTGTGATGGTGCTGCTCTCCAGATTCTTGCCATTCACAGTTACCTTGATTTCTCCGGCTCCGGTCTTTGAAGCCACGATAGCTACCAGCTTGCCATTGAATAGTTTTCTTACATTGCCCTTATATGGGTCATAATCGGTACTGTCACCATTGTCCATACCTACCAGACGGCCTGCTCCTTCTACCAGCACCTCTACATAGTCCATGGCATTCTCTACCGGGTAACCGTCCTTGTCCACACAGCTGATAGTGATGTAGGATAAATCCTCACCATTTGCCTTAAGCACTGTCTTATTAGCTTCGGTCAGTATTTTTACCGCATCTCCGAAGCTGTGGCGGGAATGTCTTGCCACTTCCCTGCCATCCTTATCATAAGCCACTGCCACGATTTCGCCCGGCTCATACGTCACATGCCACAGTCCCTGCAATACCCTGCCCTTCTCATGGTCGATTTCCTGCCTGCCCTTAGATACGCCGTTCACAAACAGCTCTACTACCGGCGCATCGGTAGTGGCACGTACATCGATTTCCTCCCCTTCGCTGAAATCCCAGTGAGGATATACGTGCACCATGGGTTCTAATTTTCCCTCACCCCATTCGGAACGATAGATGTAGAAGGTATCCTTTGGAATACCCGCTGTGTCAATCTGACCAAAGTAGGAATTCTTGGTCTGGTATGGTGTGGGCTCACCAATATAGTCAAATCCGGTCCATATAAACTGACCGAAGCAAAATTCTGCATCTCTGTCCGGAATAATACAAGACTCCGTATTCTTAGCTCCCCAGCTGGTGCAGCAGTTTCCAAGGCAGGAGCACTGCTCGTCCTCATCGGACAAAATGGACTGGGACAGGGGGAATCTGTAGATTCCACGGCTCTGCACGGTGGATGAGGTCTCGCTTCCGAAAATAATCCAATCGGGGTGTGCTGCATGATGCTCCTCATACAATCTTTCCGCATAGTTGTAGCCCGCCACCTTTACGATGTCCGCACACTTCTGGGCACCCTCCCAGGGCATATAATTGGAACCGATGGTAATCAGCGCATTGCCCTTCATATCGGACTCCTTTACTGCGCCCATCAGGCGTCTCACAATGTCCGGTGCCCATGGGTCAGCATGGGTATCGTATATCTCATTACCGATGGACCACATAAAAAGACATGGATGGTTGCGGTCCCTGCGAATCCAGGAACGTACATCGATGCAGGACCACTCCTTAAAGTAGTTACCGTAGTCAAACTCGGTCTTTGGTCTCTCCCACATATCAAAAGCCTCGGATAAAATGAGGAAGCCCATTTCATCCGCAATATCCATCAGCTCCTTTGCCGGCATATTGTGAGCAGTACGCAGAGCGTTTACTCCCATTTCTCTGAGAATGGTAAACTTACGGCGCATTGCCTCCTCATGGAATGCCGCACCCAGCGCACCGTTATCATGATGCTCGCAGACACCATGAATCTTCACATGACGACCGTTTAAGAAAAAGCCCTTTTCGGTATCAAAAAGCATACGCTTAAAGCCTACGGTGATTTCCTGGGAATCCTTGCACACGTCCCCTTCCATAAGCTCAACTCTCAATTTATAGCAATTAGGAGCCTCAATATCCCACTCCTTTATATTCTCCAGCTCTTCCCCAAAGGAAACCTTCTTTGTGATAGGGTGATGGAGTCCCAAATCCTTTACCGTTTCTCCGGCATAAAGCAGTGTATATTTTACCATGGTGTCCGGGGTAATCAGACCATCCACCTCTGTATCAATCTCCATCAAATATTTGTTTTCTGAAACATAGGTATTGTGTACATAGGTGCCATCCAGCGGCAGATACACATCCGCATACACCTTCAGCCACACATTACGATAAATTCCCGCACCGGAATACCATCTGGTGTTGGGGGACTGATATACCACCTGTACCAGAATTTCATTCTCACCCTCTACAAGCTCCTCCGTGATATCAAAACCAAAGGCAGAGTAACCATACTTCCAGTTCCCCACCTTCACACCGTTCACATACACGGTGGAATCCATATATACGCCGTCAAAGCGAAGATACGCAGTCTCTCCTGCCCTTACCCCCAAATCATCCGCTGAAATTACCTTGCGATACCAGCCGATGCTGTCCTCATATAGATTATTAGTGTCGTAAATCATCCAGTCATGAGGAATATCCACAGGTACAAATTCCTGCTCTCTTCCCCTGATATCTGCGATGTCCACCCCTAAGGCTGTCTTTAAAAATGTCCAATTATCATTAAACAGTCTCATTTGTTTTCTCCTCCGGTTTACTTAAAATTATTTTTCCATCAACCATCTCAACTTTTAATTTATTGTCCGCAAGAGCCATTGAGTCTAACAATTCTCTGGGAATCTGTACTCTTCCGGCCCTGTCCACAACAGAATATTCCTCCTGGGTTTCCAGGGCATGCCAGTCTAAGGAAACCTCCTTCACCAGCTCCGTATACTTTTCCTTCAAAATACGCTCACTGGAAATCTTTCCGTCACGGATGGCCACCACACGCTGCACCTTCTTGGACAGGGTTACGTCATGGGTTACAATCAGGATGGTCTGTCCGTTTTTATTCAGCTCACGGAATACATCAAAAATATAATTGGCAGTAGCCGGATCCACGCTTCCCGTGGGCTCATCTGCCAAAAGAAGCTTGGGTGAATTAGCAAGGGCAATGGCAATGGCAATACGCTGCTGCTCACCACCGGATAAGGTATTTAACCGGTTATTCTTCTTATGAGCCATGCCAACCATCTCCAGAAGCTCCATGGCCTTCTCCCGCTTTTTCTTTTCACTGGACAGATACATGGGCATCATCACATTTTCCACCGCCGGAAGATAGGGAAGGAGATTACGGGCATTGTTCTGCCACACAAAGCCTACCGTCTCTCTTTTATACTTCACCAGCTCTGACTCAGACATGGTAAACAGATTCTTACCACCCACCAAAAGACTTCCCGCACTGGGTCTGTCCAGACCACCTATCATGTTAAGGAACGTTGACTTACCACTACCACTGTTACCAATCAGCGCCGTCAGCTCCCCTTCCTCCACGATAAGGTCCAGCCCTTGCAGAGCAAGTACCTCTGTTTCCTTGGTTTTATAAATTTTCACTAATCCTTCTGCCTGAATCATCGGGTTTCCCATAGTGCTGTTTCCCCTTTGTTAAAATACATTCTAATATTTCTATTGTAACGGATTAGGCAAATTTCTTCAATTGTTTTCCCGTACAAAAAGACTATTCTTTTTGTCAAATTTCTCATTGACAGATTCCGCTTTTTCCTCTATAGTGTCCCTTGTAAACAAAATATATCGCTAGGGGCGCCAATAAGCTGAGAGGAATCCTTGGATTCTGACCCTCATTACTTGAACCGGATAATACCGGCGTAAGGAAGCAAAATGACTTTGTCTCACAAAGTCGCCGGAAAAAGGCATGGTCTTTTTCTACATCCTATTGGTAGTCCTCCTTGCAAACAAAGGAGGTTTTTTTATGCAAAAAATTACTGTAAAGCAGCTGGTCTTTGCCGCTGCGGCTGTGGCACTGGGTACTGTGCTGGGGAACATCAAGGTGTTCCACTTTCCCATGGGTGGCTCCATCACCCTGCTCTCCATGCTGGTCATCTGCCTTCCGGGCTACTTATTCGGTCCTGTTTTAGGCATCCTTACCGGTGTGGCCTACGGAGCTCTACAGCTCATTTTTGACCCCTATATCCTCTTCCCCATTCAGATGATTACGGACTATTTCCTTGCCTTTGGCGCACTGGGGCTGTCGGGCTTTTTCTCAAATTCCAGAAACGGACTGATAAAGGGTTATATCGCCGCCGTACTGGGAAGATATGTCTTCTCTGTGCTTTCCGGGTGGCTCTTTTTCGGTGAATACGCATGGGACGGCTGGGCTGCCCTGCCTTATTCCCTTGTATACAACGGCATCTACATCTTCTCAGAGGCTGCCATCACTATTATTTTATTATTACTGCCCCCGGTGAAAAATGCCATTTCTTCCGTAAAAAAAATGGCATCAGAATAACAGCATATGGCTGCCATTTTGCAGAAGGAGGCTCCGGGGGACAGCTCCCTACGGAAATTCCATGGCAAAATGGCAGCCATATGCTATACTTAAATCCTCTCAATAATGCCCTTCATTACAAGGAAGTTTAACACCATGGTAATGGGAGTGACCAAAAGCTTTGCAATGATTGCTGAAAAGCTCTGTATCAGGGCGACTTGTATATGGCTCACAATTGCTGCATCAATCACGGTTAATAACTTGGAAACCAGAAAAATAAGCACACACTGGTACAGTATGTATATCAGATACTTCCACCTCAGGGAAATCCTGCTGTTATTTTGAAAAACCTTCCTGGTTGCAAAGATAAATACAAAGGTAACGCCCACCCATGAGCTCACCACATTGTTTAATCCATGCTTTTCAGATACAAAGCCCAGTCCGATATATGTACAAAAGTCCAAAATCCAGCCGATTCCACTCAATCCCACAAAGCGGATTGCCTGCCCAATTAGTTTCTTCAAGTCCCTTACCCCTCCAAAAATGCCTGAAGCTCCTGAGGAGTTCCAAGTACATGAACCTTCTCCGGCGCCACATCGGATATATAGATTTCACCATTCTTTGAGAGCAGATAATCATACAATGGTGCCACATATTTTTCACCGTTTACAAGCTCCTGGGTTTTGCTGTAAAACTCTTCATACAGGCTCTTGTACAAGCTACAGGTTCTGAAATAGTACGCTCCCAGGGTACAGTAGTCAGAGATACGCTGCTTCTCCTTTATCTCCACAACTCTTCCTTCTTCGTCCAAACGGACAAAGCTCCAATGGTCCCCCTCTGCCTGAAAGCAAGGGATAAAACCATCACCCTTCAGTTCTCCTGCATGCATTTCTCCGGGCTCCACATAGGTATCGATATTGTATATCAAAAGACCATTCTCCGGCTTCCAGTAATCCTGCGCCATCATGGCAGTGGTCGCCTGTCCATCGGTAAGGTAATCCAAAATAATGATGTGGTAATTCTCAAAGCCCAGCTCCCGGCACTTCGTGCTTATAAATGCCTCCACATCACAGCTCTCATCACGCATGGCGATAAATACATATTTATCTGCCACCTCCCGATATCCTTCCAGACTCAGCATGGACCACTCAAACAGAGTCTTCCCCTTTGCTTCAATCATATATTTGGGAACTGTGTATCCCATCCTTCGAAAACGGGCCCCCAGTCCCCCCATAGTGATTACAATATCCAGCTTATTTCCCATAGAAAATTCCTCACTTATTTATCCGCATCACATCTGGATGCCGCACATATT
>CAZOSU010000045.1:9560-12889 GCA_964582515.1 uncultured Acetatifactor sp.
ACCGTTCTGTCGTCCACATAAAAGCCCTTGTGGCCCGGCCAAACCTTACCATACACTATCTCATCATAGGGAATCTCCCACTTCTCCAGCCACTTGAGCAAAACGGCTGCAGTATGCTTATTAATAAGTCCAAGATTGCCGTTATATGAATTCATATTTCTGGAAGTATACAAAATGATTCTGGCTCCATTCTCCTTGTAGTACTTCAGTTTCTCAACCACCTCCGGAAAAGGCTCCAAGTCCTCATACTTTTCTTCCTTTTTCTTGATGGGGCAGATGGTTCCGTCAATATCAAAAACGAATGAATACTCCTTAAACATCTTTTTCTACTTCCTCCAGCATGTTTTTTACATTCAAAATGAAGCCAAACACCTTGTGCGGATTGTCAATATGCAGTGGCAGCATGGATAGGAACAGGGATATTTCATACACTCGTACGGACAAATAGTCAAAGCCGTTCTCCTCCACCTTCTTTTTGAATATCTCTATATATTTTGTATTATCAAAGGGAATCTCCAACACAAAGGAAAAATTGTTATCCACTTTAATATCGAAAAGTGCATTGTTGAAAAAATCATATCTTCCACACACAGAATGACTAAGCTTGGCAATATCGTAGTAAGGATGTGTCCAAAGCTCCTCCTCCGAATCGGCCCCCTTAGGATCGATGAACTTCAGGGTTCTGGTGGCCTTACTATATAACGCATTGGCAAAGCAGGGGTCTCCATGACCAATAACCAGCTCATTTTTGTAATCACTTGTGGCCTCCACCTTTTCCTTTAGCTCCAGATACCTATTTAGAAGCAAATCAATATCCAGCCCTTCCTCTGCTGCAAGCATGGACTTAATCTTTCCATACTCCGGAAGCGTCTTTAAGTTTTCCACTCTGTCTCTTACCTTGTCCACATACAGGTCACTGGCCTTTCCAAGATACTCCTCCCGTGAACAGGGCTTGCTGTGACGACTCCGAAAGAAATAAAAATACTTATCCATAAGGTTTTCAAATTCTGTGGCATCGATGGAGCCATGCACCCACTTTACTGCCAAATCCGCCATATGAAGGCGTTCCATGGTATAGCTTGCCTGATTTTCCTCTTCCTTATAGTCAAAGGGCATCACAAACCAGAACTTCATATTATCCGGCAGCAGATGATAGAAATTGTATTCCGCACGAATCTTACTCTTATTGGCAGAGCTCTTTACAAGGGTATATTCATTTCCCTTTAAGGTATTGAAATATCTGGAATCAAAATTACCTGTAATACACTGAATGAAATTACCGATAATCCCGATATCTACCAAACCATCAATCTGGAAGGCTTCCTTGATTTCCTTCACTGCATCCCATGGCTTTTGTCCGGAAATAATATCCTGAAAAAACAGCCTGTAGCTACCTGCATCCGGAAACATGGCTGCAACCGCTCTTTTCCCATCCATCACACCATATGGTTCATCCACATGGGATAGCTTTTTGAAGGAAAGCGCCGCATTATTCTCGTCCGAAATCAGGTAATTGGAAAAACAATGCATAATCCTTACATCGCTTCCCCGATAACCCTCCAGCTCTCTCTCCAAATCTGCATATTCAAAAACAGAGCTCACCTTTCTCCAATGCAAATCCGGGTAAATTCTTTTCATGGCATCCTTATAATATTCCTCCAGACGCCTCTTCTTCACCACCACATCCGCAAAGCCTTTGTCACCGATAATATCTGCTATAATCTCACTTTTCCGCCCTGTATCATCATAAATAACGACTATCATTTATAAATCCTCTTTCTCCTAAACAGCTCCATAGCCTTGATGATAAGATAAAAGAAAATCATCAAAACCACACTGGCAAAAACAAATCGGCTCAGCTCCGCCGATTCCTTTCCTCCCATGGCAGACATCAGGTAATCCGATATGCTCTGAACCAATTCGCCCTTCCGGGATACCCCCACCAAAAGCACGATACTGCTGATTTCCAGACACCATGCCAAAAGTGAAAGGCAGTACAGCAGCATCCCTCTTCCTTTAGAAACACCGGCAATTTCCCGGTAAATCATATTAAGCCCGTCCAGCATTTTTAAAATAGCCAGACCATGCTCTGACGCGTCTGCACGCAGAATGTATTTTTTCCAAAAGCGGTACACCCCGGGGAAAGAAAAATAAAATAACAATACCAGGCCAAGAAAAATTAAAAATCCATACACCAGCGTGGCCACCTGTCCGCCGCCAAAAAGCCAGATAAAAAGAATCATCGTTACCAGAGCCACTGTATCCATAAATCTGTCCAACAGAATAATAATGGCTCCCTTTAATAAATTCCCCAGCTGCTTTCCATAGCAGTATATCCTGAAAAATTCTCCAAGCTTAAAAGGAATCACCACGCTGACAGGCGTGATTCTACAGTATATCCGAAGACAGGTCAGCAAATCTATCCCCGTGCCGTACATAGCCAGATACAATCTGCCCGCCTTTACGGTATGCACAAGGACCACTGTGATTACAAGAATCAAAATGTACAACAGCTCCACACCCCGGAATATTTCGCCCACGTTCCCATACTTGCCGATAAACAGCACCGTAGTCAAAAATAGTACAGCAATATTTATTATAATGTACTTTATTTTTTCACCCTTCACCGGTTACCACCATCATCCCTTATTTGTATATATGCACTTCGCAGTGTAAGCCTCGATTACACGCTCTCTCAGCTCTGAAGTAACAAACTTCTTTTTATTCAGTACAAACATTCCAAGAAGCTTTAACACCATCATTGCCTGGCTAACCATTTTTACATTGGAAACCTGGTCATCCTCCCTCCATGTTATGGGAAAAAAACGAACCCTGTGCTTATAGAACGCAGAACCCATCACCATGCAATAGTTAAACACCAGATTATCCTTATACTTCAGATAAAATTTATCCTTTAAAATCTCTGTCTTATACATGTTAAGTCCTGAACCAAGGTCATATATCTTGTAACCACAGCCCAGGGAAAACAGAAAATCATACACCCTGTTTCCCAATGTCCGGAAACCGGAATATCCCTCCAGCTTTGACCCCTTCATAAAACGGGCACCGAGGAAGCAGTCGTACTTTTGATACTCCTTATTCTTCAGATATGGGAGAATATTGGCAATATCCCCCTGATCATCCCCATGCAGAACAATCACATAATCGAAGCCATTGTCCATAGCGTACTGAAATGCCACCTTATGGGAGCCGCCCAGGCCATAGTTGTCATCATTACGAAGGATGCTCACCTTTACGGAAAGCTTATGCTCCTCCAGATAATGCTGTGCCACAGCCTCCCCATTGTCCGTACTGCGGTTATTCACCAC
>CAZOSU010000046.1:0-5633 GCA_964582515.1 uncultured Acetatifactor sp.
TGTGAAGGCCGGAAAGCCGGAGAGAGGTACGGTTACCCTTTCAGCGAAAACGGAATCCGGTAAAGTATGGATTGTGGTAACGGACAATGGGGCGGGCTTAAATCGGGATAAGATTATGGCAAAGGCACGCCGACAGGGACTTCTTGAACCGGGGAAGATGGAAAGCAGCTACACGGATAAGGAAGTGTTCCAGTTTATTACCCTTCCGGGATTTTCTACCAACGAAAAGGTTACGGAGTATTCCGGAAGAGGTGTGGGTATGGACGTGGTAATGCAGAACATTCAGTCCATCGGCGGTACGCTGGAGATTGAAAGTACCTATGGACAGGGCTCCAGCATGATTATGAAGATTCCGCTTACTCTTGCTATTATCGATGGTATTGTTATGGAGGTTGGTTCCTCCACCTTCGTCATTGAGACCGGAGTAGTCAAGGAGTTTATCCGCGTAAATAAGAGCATGATGCTGCAGGAGCCAAACGGCAGTGAATGCGTCATGATTCGTGGGGAATGTTATCCGGTGCTTCGTCTTGGCAAGTGGTACAATTTGAAGGAATACCGTAAGGATGTGGAAGAGGGCATGATGCTGATTCTGGATGTGGAAGGAAAGAAGATGTGTCTCTTTGTGGATACGCTTATCGGTAAGCAGGAAATCGTTGTAAAGCCTATACCTACCTATATCAAGAAGGTTAAGGGCATGTCCGGCTGTACACAGCTGGGGGACGGCAGCATTGCGCTGATTTTAGATCCGGCAGGATTAGTAGACTTATAGAGAAAGGGTTATGGGTATGGATATTTCAAAGGATGTAGTGTTGGAAGCGCAGGAGTCCCGGGAATCGCTTTTTTCACAGCTTGGAAAATATGTGACATTCAAATCAGGTAACGAGTATTTCGGTATCAAGATTGAGTATGTAAACGAAATCATTGTATTACAGGAAATTACCGTTATCCCGGAAAGTGTGGACTACATAAAGGGATTAATCAATTTACGCGGTAAAATTATCCCTGTAATTGATGTGCGCCTTCGCTTTAAGCAGGAGCCATTTGAATACAATGACAGAACCTGCGTGATTATTATTAAACTCAATGATATGACCGTTGGTTTAATCGTAGAGCAGATTGCAGAGGTTGTGGAGATAAAGGGAGACAATATTCTTCCTTCCCCTTCCTTCGGACATGCAGATACCTCAAAGAACAGATATGTGTACGGTATCGGTAAGGTGGGAGAAGATGTAAAGCTTCTTTTAGACCCGGATAAACTATTGAATGACAAGGATGTTGATATTATCGAAGCATTGACTGATGAGGACAATGAAGAATCAGAGGATGCAAAGGGCGACTCCAGGGAGGATAAATAACAATGGAAAATGGAAGAATGAAATTTAGAAGTCTTGCGCATATGACAATCAAAAAAAGTCTTACAATTAGCTTTCTTATCGTTGGTGCCGTATATATAATTACTTTGGCATTAGGATATTTTGCATGTAGGGATATACGTACGGTTAACAATCCGGATTTGTATTTAAAGAATTACACATATTTTACCCTGGGACTGCTTGTGATATTCTGTATTGTTATCGGTGGTATAAGGAAGGTTATATGTAGTATCGTTGACAGTTCATCTGAGGAAGTAAATCGTGTTGCTACTTTAGTTGCAGAGGGAGAGGCTGATATCAAGGTCATGGATGTTGGTAAAAATGAGTTTGGTGATATCATGGCAGATTTGCAGATGATTATTGATAATATCAAGGCTCAGACCGGTGTGATTGAAGCACTTTCCAATGGTGACTATACTGTAATGGTTATGCCTAAGAGTGAGAATGACAGATTAGGTAATTCCTTAAAGCTGTTGGTAGAAGGAAACAGAAGTACTCTCGGTGATATCCGGGATGCAGCATATCAGGTAACCACCAGCTCTTCCCAGGTGGCAAGTGCTTCGGAGGCTCTGGCGCAGGGCTCTACTGAGCAGGCCAGTGCTATTGAGCAGATTACCGCTTCCATTACTGAAATTGCGGAAAAGACTGCAAAGAACGCAGTAGAAGCAAATGCAGCAGCAGAGCTTGTTGGTACCGCTATTGAGGATGTGAGACGCGGAAATGTGGAAATGCAGGAAATGATGAGCGCAATGAATGACATCAACAAGGCATCCGAAAGCATCAGCAAGATTATTAAGGTTATCGACGATATTGCATTCCAGACCAATATTCTGGCTTTAAATGCAGCTGTAGAAGCGGCAAGAGCAGGCGATGCAGGCAAGGGCTTTGCAGTAGTTGCAGAGGAGGTTCGTAACCTTGCAGCAAAGAGTGCAGCAGCAGCACAGGAAACAGCAGAGCTTATTGAGAATTCTATTGCCAAGGTTGGTGTTGGTTCTAAGATTGCTGACGAAACCTATAAGGCTCTTGAGCTGATTACCCAGGCAGTTGCAGAGAGTGAGAGTCTGATTAACGGTATTGCGGAAGCCTCCAATTATCAGGCAACTGCAGTGGCACAGATTACGCAGGCTATCGGTCAGGTGTCACAGGTTGTACAGACCAATTCTGCTACTAGTGAGGAGTGTGCGGCAGCCAGTGAAGAGCTTTCTAATCAGGCAGCTATGATGCGTGAATTACTCAGTGTTTATAAGCTGGGAGATGAGACCCCGGTAAAGGGCAGAAGAGCCAAAAAAGAACGTGTCTTTATGACTGGTAATGCAAATGAGCAGATTATTTCTTTAGGCGAAGGCTTTGGAAAGTACTAAAAAATTTAAAAGTACCGGCGCCGCGTTCGGCGCCGGACTTTTCATAATCAAGAAGCAATCGTATTTGGAGGCAACAAGGTGAACATTGGATACGGCTCAAAAGAAAAGAATATGGCGATGGAAAGAACCATTATCCTTGTAGACACAGTCTATGACTTTGGTATGTTGTTTGTTGCCTACAAATATGAGTGGGGGCTGGGAATGCTTTCCTTCATTCTCTGTGGGATTCTTATGTGCTGGATGGTTCATGTGACACAATTTAGATCCTACAAGTTCCGGGCCTATTGGATTGCGACAATTATGCAAATTTTTGTGGCGATTTTTTCTATCCGTATGGAAACCATGCTGGGTGTTACGGCTACTTTTATGACATTGACCATACTGGTCGGTCTTTTCGCTATTCCCGGACTTATGCTTTTACCTTGTATTAATCTGACCTTTCTTATGATGTATCATACGGCACATCACACAACTATGTATGATGGTGGAGAGGCAGACCTGGCCAGATCTGTGCTTATGTACGGAAGTATTTATCTGACCATTTATATCGTGTATAGCTTTATTAAATCCCAGGTGGCAAGCCAGAATTATCTGCACACTACCATAGCAGAGCTTAGTGCAGCGGAGCAGAGTAAGACGGATTTCCTTGCAAATGTAAGTCATGAAATCCGTACCCCCATAAATACCATCTGTGGTATGAGTGAGGTTACCTTAAGAGAAAACCTGCCCCAGAAGGTAAAGGATAATCTATTTGATATTCAGACGGCGGGAAGAAATCTACAGTCCGTTGTAAGCGATATTTTGGACTTTTCGGAGTTGGACAGCGGAAAGATGGAGGTTGTGGAGGAGGTTTACAATATTACCTCCACTATTAATGACATAATTAATCTGACCGTAGCCCGTAAAAGTGAGAAGGATATAGAATTGATTGTGGATTGTGACAGCTCCATTCCCAGCGGACTTTTAGGGGACGAGCAGAAGATTCGCAGGGTGATTATGAATCTGGTGGACAACGCAATCAAGTTTACCAATGAAGGGTGTGTGACAATAGCCATTTGTGCCAGAAAAGAGTCTTATGGCGTGAATCTTTGTGTTACGGTCCGCGATACCGGTATCGGCATGAAGCCGGAAAATTTAGAGAAGCTTTTTGCAAGCTTTAGTCAGGTGGATTCTAAGAGAAACCGTACCACCGGCGGTGTGGGGCTTGGTCTTGCCATATCCAAGGCGCTGGTGCAGAAAATGGGCGGATTTATCTCCATTGAGAGTGAATATGGTAAGGGGAGTGAAATTAAATTTGTTCTCCCCCAGAAGGTGGTGGATGAGACTCCCATTGTCAGTGTGAAGAATGCAGATAAGATTCGCATGGCCATCTACATCAACATGGAGCAGTTTATATATGAGTCCATTCGTGATGAGTATACCAATTACATTGTTCACATGATTACCCAGAATGGTGTGTCCTGTCATATAGCACGTAATCTGGCAGAGCTTAAGCGCCGGGTGGACAGGGAGCCATTCACCCATGTGTTTATCAGTGATGTGGAGTACTGGGAGGACAGGGTGTATTTTGATGAGCTGTCCAAGGCTACCAATGTCATTGTAGCCATGGACAGACAGGATGATGTGGATATTAACAATCCACATCTGCATAAGCTTTACAAGCCGTTTTACGTGGTGCCCATTGTTATGTTCCTCAATGAAGAAATTGCTCCTCATTCCATGGCGGAGGGCGTGGTGCGCAAGGAGCGCTTCATAGCACCCAAGGCAAGGATTTTGGTAGTGGATGACAGCCCCATGAATATTCGTGTAGTGCAGGGGCTGCTTAAGCCATATCAGATTCAGATGGATACTGCTTTAAGTGGTCTGGAGGCACTGGATAAGGTAGAAGTAAACGAGTATGACTTTATTTTCATGGACCATATGATGCCGGAGATGGATGGTATCGAAACCTTGCACAGAATACGGCGTAAACCGGGAAATTATTACAAGACTCTTCCCATCATTGCGCTGACAGCCAATGCCATTGCAGGTATGCGGGAGAAGTTTATGTCCGAAGGTTTTTCGGATTTTGTAGCCAAGCCGGTGTCCTTATCCGTACTTGAAAGAGTACTTCTTAGGACTCTTCCCAAGGAAAAGATTGAGAGAGTGGTAGAATTTGTCAAAGAGGAAGCCGCTGCTGTGGCAGAGGATACGTCTGAGGAGGAAACTACCGAAAAAATGGGCTTTGTCATCGGAGATTTGGATGTGGAGAGCGGTATCGCCTATTGCGGAAGTCTGGAGAGTTATATCGATATTTTGAAGCTCCATGCCCAGGAGGATGAGCAGAATATGATGCTCATCGCCCGGCTGTTTGAAGCCAGAGACTATAAAAACTACTCTATTCAGGTACATGCCTTAAAGAGTGGAATGAAGAGCATCGGAGCCACCGCGCTTTCAGGGATGGCTCTGAAGCTGGAGAAGGCGGCCAAGGAAGGGGATTATGATTATGTGCTGGAAAATCATGGAAAGATGATGATGGAGTATGAGCGCGTGATTGATATTCTTACCGGAGATGAGAGACTGGTCAGCGAAAAAACGGAGGAACAGGAGCTTCATGATTTACGGGAAATCGGCTCTGAGGAGCTTGATAGCCTGTACAGGGATTTTGAGGATGCGGTATTTACCTTTGAGAAGGAAAAAGTACTTGCTTCCATTAAGGCCTTTGATGATTGCAGCTATAAGGGAACGAGTCTGAAGCAGTATCTGTCCGTGGTTTATAAGAAAGCAGATATGCTGGATTACATGTCGGCACTGGATATTGCGCTGAAGCTGAAGGAGGAACTCACCCATGCGTGAGAAAATAACGAAACTACTACAAGGGGAAAGCGGGGATATAAAGGACAGATTGTTCCGCCTTATC
>CAZOSU010000046.1:5643-9904 GCA_964582515.1 uncultured Acetatifactor sp.
TATCATAATAGTGGCATCCGTTGTCTGTGTGGTGGGTATCATAGAGGGATTTTCTGTCAGTACGTCCTATGAATATTATTTTATATTTCTGGGTCTTATGGTGATTTTAGCAATTTCTCTTGTACTGGTGTTTAAGTACAATAAAATAAATGCCGCAGCCTGGATATTGGGGGTATTTATTGTTGTATTAGTCTTTCCAACCATGTTTTTTATCTGTGGAGCTTTGGAAAGTGGTGTAACCATCTGGTTTGTGCTGTCCATATATTATCTGTTTCTTATGTTCAGCGGAAAGGAGCTGGTATTCTTTCTGGTCCTGACCTTTGCTGTAAATGGAATTGCTTACTATCTGGCCTGTCAGTATCCGGAGTTAGTAAGTCCTTTGGGGAACCGGTATGCGGCCTATTTCGATTCCTACTTCTCAGTGATGATTGTAGGAGTTTCCCTGGGGGTTTTGTCCAAATTCCAGCAGGGCGTATACGATAAGGAACGGCAGATTAATGAGAAGCAGAAGGAGGAGCTTGCCAATTTAAGTGTTTCCAAGGATACTTTTTTTGCCAGTATGAGTCATGAGCTTAGGACGCCCATTAATACCATTATCGGTTTAAATGAGATGATTCTCAGAGAGGAAACCTCCCCGGAGGTGGCAGAAAATGCGGAGAATGTGAAGAATGCAGGCAAGATGCTGCTTTCTCTGGTAAATGATATTTTAGATTTGTCCCAGATTGAGACCCGGAAGATGCAGATTGTACCGGTACGGTATGAGTTTGCGGTGCTGATTCATGAGCTGGTGGATATGATTGCTATTTCCTTAAAGGAAAAGAGTCTGGAGTTTCGTCTGGAAGTGGAAGAGGATTTGCCAAGTATACTCTTTGGTGATGATAAGCGTATTAAACAGATATTAATCAATCTTTTGACTAATGCGGTCAAGTACACCAGGGAAGGCCGCATTACCCTTACTGTGAAAGGGGAGGCACTGGAAAATGATAAGGTACATTTATCCTTTTCCGTGGCAGATACCGGTATTGGAATTCGTAAGGAGAATCTTTCCTACTTATATAATTCCTTCCAGAGATTTGATCAGGGAAGAAATGCAAGAATCGAAGGAACCGGGCTTGGGCTTGCAATTTCCAAGCAATTGGTAGATTTGATGGGCGGACAGATTACGGTGGACAGTATTTACACCAAGGGCTCTGTTTTTACAGTGACATTAGACCAGGTAATCGTGGAAAGAGCGCCGGTTGGTAAGATAAAGGCAGAGGGTGTTTTGAAAGCTACAAGTGCCCGCTATACCCAGAGCTTTGAAGCACCGGAGGCCAGAATACTGGTGGTGGATGATTCCAATATGAATCTTTCTGTGGTGAAAAAGCTTCTTCGGGAGACCAAGGTGAAGGTGGATGTAGCGTTAAGCGGTGAAGAATGCTTAAAGATGACCAAGCAGAAATATTATCATGTGATTTTATTAGACCATTATATGAGCCCCATGGATGGGGTGGAGACACTTAGGGCGATTCGTAAACAGGAGAATGGTTTGTGCAGAGGGGTACCGGTGATTGCCCTGACGGCTAATTATACCTTGGACAGCCAGAAAATGTATCAGGAGCTGGGCTTTGATGATTATCTGACCAAGCCCATTGAAAGCGCTGTAATGGAGGAAAAGATATTAAGCTATCTTCCGGAGGATGTTGTGGAGTACCGCCTGTCAGACAATGTGGATTTCTCCCAGGAAAATTATATCGAAATGATGAACAGCCGCAGAAGAAAGCGCATACGCATTACTGCAGACTGCTTCTGCGATATCAATAAGGCGTTATTGGAAAAATATGATATACATCTGGCATATTCCCATATCGTTACGGCCACGGGACGTTTCACGGATACCGTGGAGGTGGATGTGGATAGTATAGCAAAATACTCCAGAACCATTGACGATATTGCCAAGCCGGAGCCTCTCACCGTGGAGGAGTATGAAAGCTTTTTTGCAGATATGCTGACAGAGGCGGAGGAGATTATTCATATTTCCGTGGCGTCCGGTATCAGCCAAAGCTACGAGCATGCATTGCAGGCATCCAAGGGCTTCGGGCATGTAAGGGTTATTGATTCACAGCAGCTTTCCTGTGGTATGGGGCTTCTTACGCTGGTGGCTGCTCAGTTTGTAAAAGAGCGTAAGAGCGTGGATGAGATTTGCAGACAGGTAGAGTATTACAAAACCAAGGTGAAGAGCTATTTCCTTACTCCTATTCACAGAGCTTTACATCAGAGAAACTATAGTAACTATCTGATTAATGTACTTTGTGAAAAGCTGATGCTTCATCCGGAGGTAAGCATTAATAAGAATCGTTTGTGTGTGCAGGGACTTCGAGGCGGTGATTTAGAGAGTGCCAGAAGGCGTTTTATCCGTAAGCATCTGCTGATGCACAAGCACATTGACCCGGATGTTATCTATGTGGCTCATGCCGGTGTGACAGTAAAGGAGCAGGAGGCCATTACCTCAGAAATACAAAAGTATATTGATTTTGACAGAACTATTGTTCAGAATGCGTCCGTGTCCAACACCAGTATCGGTGGCATAGGAACAGTGGGCATCGCATTTTTCTTAAAATAGACAATCAACTGTAAGGAGAAGAGCATGAAGATTACATTCCCCAAATTATACCGTTATGAGAGAAAACGTGAGCACGCATATGTGGCAATTCCCTTTAAAGAGGGTACACTTTGGGACGAGAAGGCAGTGCAGATATGGGATGGGGAGATGGCTTTGCCCACCCAAAGCAAGGTTACCTCTTATCACAAGGACGGAAGTATCCGATATCTGTTCGTAAGGTTTATGGCAGACTTGCCCGCCAATCAGAAAAAGGTGCTGGAAATGAGAGCCGGTGAGGAAAACGGCGGACAGGTGCAGGGAATAAGGGTTTGCTCTACCGGGCATGGCTTTGAGGTAAAGGGCGGTGTAGAATTTGCTGTCAGCGATAACGGAGAGAGCCTGTTTGATTATGTGATTGCCAGCGGAAGAAAATATGGGGCGGAGCAGTTTGTGGGTCCTGTGCTGACCGATGGCAGGGATTGTAAATATAAAACAAAGCTGGGACACTGGGAGCTGGAGGAGGAAGGACCTTTGGTAACGATTTTGTCCTGTATGGGAAAATGCGTGGGAAACAGAGACATTTCCTTCCAGATGCGTGTGATATGCTATGCAGAAAAGCCCTGGCTGGAAATCAGCTATCGCCTTATCAATACCACTATGGAGCCGCTGCATGTAAAATCTCTTGTATTTGCGGTCCTTTCCGAGGCTTTAGAGTATTCTCCGGTTCTGCAAAGGAGTGACTTTAAAGGCGATTTTCACACTGTAGGAATTAAGGAGCTGCCGGAGATTGAGAAAAAGATTACCGGTGTGCGGACTTGTGTGGGAAGCTCCAATTATAAGACAGATTTCTTTATCGGGAAGGATGGGGCCTGCGTAGAAAAATACGTGGATGATGAAATGCTTTTAAAGGAAGCCAATGAGCATTTCTTCGAGGTATTTTACGGTACCTTTTTTGCAGACCGTACGGAGAGCACAGGAGGAATTTGTGCCACTATTTTTCAGGCACAGCAGAATTATCCCAAGGCCGTCAAGGCAGATGACAGCGGTATATATGTGATGCTGGTACCGGAGGATGTATGCCGGGTGGAGATGCAGTCCGGAATGTCCAGAGAACAGAGGTTTTTACTGCATTTTCATGATGCAGAGGAGACATTGACCGAACTGGATAACAGGAGCCTGATTTACCAGATGCCGGACAAGCCGTTTATTTCCCCCCAGATGTTTGCCCAGGCGGCAGTGATGCCGGATATTTTTGTAATGCCGGATAAGATAAATCAGGAGGTTGAGCTGTCACTGATTGCCAGATGTGACGGTCACGGCAGAGTTCTTGGTATGTTAAACTTCGGAGACGCACCGGATGAAAATTATACTGCCCAGGGAAGGGGAAACGGTAAAATTGTCTGGTCCAATAATGAATATGATTTTCCTCATGCCTGTGCGCTGCAATATGCCCGCACCGGGGAGCGAAGATTTTTAGATTACCTGATAGCATCTGCGGGACATTGGATGGATGTGGATGTGTGCCATTATAGTGAGAATCCTCTTCATGTAGGAGGACAGTGGGAGCATTGTGCAAATCACTGCGGTATGGATATGGTATGTTCTCATGAATGGGTGGAAGGACTTCTGGACTATTATCATTTCACCGGAGAGAAAAGAGCATTTGACACGGCAGTGGGA
>CAZOSU010000046.1:9914-12852 GCA_964582515.1 uncultured Acetatifactor sp.
AGTGGGAATCGGCGAAAATATATTAAGATTACTGGATACGCCTGCATATCAGGTATCCGGTGAGAGCAATGCCAGAGAAACGGGCTGGGCTCTTAGAACCTTGACAGCCTTGTATGTGGAAACATATGATAAGAAATGGCTTTCAAAGGCAGAATGGATTATTTCCCATTTTAAGGAATGGGGCGAGGAATATGGTGGCTGGATTGCTCCTTATACGGACAACACCTTGATTCGTGTGGGATTTATGATTTCGGTTGCGGTGGGAAGTCTGATGCGGTATTACAGAGTATTTCCGGACCAGGAATTAAAAGAGATGCTGCTTGGGGCGGTAGATGACCTGATTGAAAATGGGATGCTTGGGAATGGTGTATTTTATTACAAGGAGCTTCCCAGTCTAAGCCGTATCGGCAGTAATACACTTTTGCTGGAGGCTCTGGCCATTGGATATGAGCTTACCGGTGATGCAAGGTATTTGTCCTATGGAATTACTACTTTTATGTCAAATATAAGGACTATGCCATCGGGCGCACCCGGAACGAAGATAATCAGGGAGGATGCCGTAATATATAAGAATGCGTCGCCCAAGAACTTCGGACAGAGCTTTATACCTTTGGCGGTATTTTATAAAGCACTGACGGATCAGGGAATGCTATAGAAAAGAAGAGCAAAAGGGGATGAGAAGTTGAAACATCTGAAAAAAATTTTTTATGCGGTGGCGTGCTGCATGTTGGCGTTATGTATTTTTATACTGGTGGTAGCGCTGAATCCGCCCATGTCGGAGGAAATTGCAAATATGCTTTATGGGGAAGGCGGTATGCTGGTGTCGGAAGAAACACCTGCGCCCGACGGGGAAGAGACCGATGCGCCCACCGCTTTGGAGCCGGGCGTGACGGCTGCACCGGAGATGACGCCCATACCACTTTTTACGCAGGAGCCTCAGGCAACCTATGACCCCGATGCCAGGGGTGCAGTATATGTGGTAACCACTTCCCTGAATCAGGATGTGGTAACGGCTTATGTGGAGAGCAATGATTATATTATTGTGCCGGAGGCAGTGGTTTCCTTTGGCGGTTATGTGCCGGTGGATGTGGAGCTGGTAGTACAGCCTACAACGCAACCAACCGCTACACCCTCGCCTACACCCAGCCCTTCACCGGAGGCTACCAATCCGGCAGCCACTGCGTCACCTACGCCCAGTCCTACACCGTCGCCAACCCCTACGCCTGCATCAGGTACGGTGGCAACCCCTCATCCGGAAGACAGTATGATAGAGCTGGAATTTGAGGATTTATATTTTGACCCGTTGTTCTATCCTTATTATCATATATTGGATTCCAGAGAGCAGGTTTTGTATAATCAGATTTATGTGCATGTACTGGAGCAGAGAGAGAAGGTGACCCCTTATGCGTCCCTTCCATCCGCCGAGGTGAAAAAGGTTTTTGAAGCGGTTTATAATGACCATCCGGAGTTCTATTATCTGGACAACTCCTTTGCCTGTACGGTAGATAATGACAGTATGGTTGTGGGCATTACGCTGAAATACAATGAATTGAAAGAAAACTTATCTGCAGCGAAAAAAACCTTTGATTTAAGAGCCGGCGAGATTTTGGCCGGGGCAAAGGAGCTGGAGGGGAATTATGAAAAGGCAAAATATGTGCATGACCGGCTTTTGGAGCTGGTTACCTACGCAGAGGATGCGGATTTGTCACAAACCGCGTATAGTGCACTGGTAAATAAAGAAACCGTATGTGCCGGATATGCCAGAGCATACCAGTACCTGCTACAGCAGCTGGATATTCCCTGCTATTATTGTACCGGCTACAGTGGTATGAACCACGCATGGAATATTGTATATCTTTATGGAGATTATTATAATGTGGATGTGACCTGGGATGATACAGACCCATCTACGTATGATTATTTTAATCGTACCGATGCTGATTTATCAAAGACCCATAAGCGTAAGAGCCTGTCCGTATACCTTCCGGCTTGTCTGGGGACTACCTATAGAGGTCTTGCTGTGATAGAGGATACAGAGGAAGAGGATGATTTCTGGTCAGGGACGCAGGAGGACCCTCTGGATAAGGAACTGGAGCTCTACTACGATACCTGTTATGACCGTATCGTAAAAAATGGAATGGGAACCAAGGAGTACGTGGACATTTATAGCAGCGATATGTGGAAGCGTATGTGTGAGGCCTACGAAAGCGGACAAATCAGTGAGGCTTTCTTTATCAGGGCATTCCACACCACCGGTGGCAAAAGCATGGCCATGCGGGTGCAGGGACAGGTGCAGGAGAACGGAACCTATAAGGTTACTCATACCATCGTAATAGACTGATAAGGCAAGGGCAGGCATTTGGAGAATAATTATGCTGGAAAAGTTAAAGGCTTTGAATATTGATATTGCAAAAGGGCAGGAGAGCTTCGGTGAGGCTTATCCTGCCGAGCTACTTAAGTTTGTAAAGAGTCTTGATTTTATGAGGCTGGGACAGGCGGTAAACGGAGGACGCTTTGAAAGTGCCATGATGACGGTGCGCCGTATGTCCATGCAGGCGGATAAGCTGGGACTTGTATGCTTTGAGAGGCAGTTTACGGGCATAAGACAGAATATTGCCCGTAAGGATGCCGAAGAAGTAAAAAACATCCTGAGTCTGGTCGTTCGTAAGAGACTCCAGATTCAGGATGCTTTAAAAGATATTCTTTAAACCATGGGAGCGATAAGGCGAAGGATTGCCTGAAAAATTCGGGTATGCAGCTTTCGCCTTGCGCAGTCTTCCAGGGTAATTTCACGACACTTTAGCAGTGTTTCTGTAAAATCATTTTTGATATCCGTTACCGCTTCCATATCATATAAATATGTGGCACATTCAAAGTGCAGATAGAGAGAGCGGTAGTCCATATTAATGGTTCCCACAACACCAATTTTATCATCACA
>CAZOSU010000047.1:0-12532 GCA_964582515.1 uncultured Acetatifactor sp.
AAAACTTTTATCAGTTACCATCTATATGAAGTTGTTTGGTGTGACTTCCATTTTTCTCATGAATCTTCTCTCTTGTATTACCTAATACCGTAACGATTAACCCTGTTACCAATCTTTAATATTCACAAATGGAAGTATTTGAATTAAGGATGAAGTGTTTTGGTGGACCGTACCTCGCTTTCTTTCATATTTGAATCTATCTGATTCTCTCTTTATTTTGGTTTCTCTTGTTTATGTCTTTATTATATCATGTGCTTTTTATTTGTCAATACATTTTCTTTATTATCTTTAAGTTTTTTCACTATTTGATGTTGGGCATGAAATATTCTGTTATTTTTCAGAACTCCATAACGAAGTTTATTAATTTTTATCTGAATCCATGGGATACTGTTTCCAAATAAAGCTATAGTGCTGCTAGTGTTTGGAGGAACAATCAAAACTTCTATTCTTTCAGCCGTAAACTTCAAATACAATTCTCTAATCCGCCCTTACGTCGATACTAAGCTTTGCATATACGCTGCGATACCTGTCTGCCATATCACGCAGTGCATTCCTTTCCACAGTTCTCTCTCTGCGCTCTGCTCTGGTACAAAGCGTTGCTTTCCCATTCAAAACATCTTTAATGGCTGCGGTAAATGCCTGGCCATCACCGGCAGGTACTATGGTGCCCATGCCTCCGGCAAGCTGCTCCGGGATGCCGCCCGCATCAAAGCCCACCACAGGTGTTCCGCAGGCAAGCGCCTCCACCGCAGTGGTGGCATAGTTTTCCGCCATGGAAGGTAGTACAAATACATCCGCAATGCTATAGTATTCTGCTAAAAGAGTACTATCCGAAATCTTCGGGATGGCTATTATATTTTCACACAGTGCTTTTCCACGATAGCCAATAAGCACAAATTTTGCTTCTTCGCCCAGCTCCTTTGCTGCCTGCAGGATGTATTCCACCCCTTTTCGCGGGTCCTTATAATCAGCCGCTATCCCCAGAACTATTTTCTCCGTAATACCAAAGCCCAGCCTTTTTCTGGTCTCTGCCTTATTTCTGGGGTAAAATGTATTTTCTGTATCGATTCCATTGGGGATGGTGATGCATTCATATTTGCCCAAAAAGGACTTCTGTGCCTCCTTGGTCAGCCACTGTGACGGAGCTACTATTATCCCCCTTTGCCCGGTGGTAAAAAGCTCTTTTTTCTGCTGCCACATCTCCCTGCTACGGTCAAAGAAGAGACTCCTTGGATAATTCTGCATATAGGGGCACTCCCCACAGCCCTCTTTCCATTTGTCACAATCAAAGTGATACCCACAGTTACCGGTAAAGGCATAGCAGTCATGAAATGTCCATACCCAGGGAATATGCTTTTCCCGCAAATAGGCAAACAGCATGGGAATATGCAGATGATACCCGTGCAGGGCATGCAAATGCACAATATCCGGTGCAAACGCTTCGATTTCCTTAAGGAGCCTGCGGGTAGGGCTTTTGCTAAAGCACCCGCTGTAACCGGTAACCCTGCTCAAAAAAGCATCCATAAGCACACTAAGGGAGTTACCATAAAAGGTAACTCCCTGCTCTTTTTGTATTTCTCCCCTTCCGTAAAGGGTTCTCACTTCCAGCCCCTCTTTGGTCAGCTGTCTGTGAAGATATGTCACGATCTTTGCAGCTCCACCCTGATTGTAGTGGCTGCTGATTTGTAGAATTTTCATTTCCTGCATTTTTATCCGCTTTACATCATATCCGGTGTAAACTCTGCATCCGTATCACCGGTAGGAGACTGGGTAGGTGCTACTGTAGGTGTGGGCGTCGGTGTAGGCGTCGGTGTAGGCGTGGGCGTCGGTGTAGGTGTAGGCGTCGGTGTAGGTGTAGGTGCTGCCGTTGCAGGTGTCTGTGTTACTACAGGCTTCTCCGTAACTACCGGAGCTGCGGTCACCGTGGGCGCGTTTGTTGTGGTCGGTGCCTTCGTTGCTACCGGCGCGTTTGTTGCTGCCGGTGCCTTCGTTGTGGCCGGCGCCTTCGTTGTTGTTGGTGCAGTTGTTGTCTGTGTCTGTACCGTGCCTGTAATGCTGCCTGCACTTCTTATGGACACATCCGTCTCCTCTACCTCCTGCTTCTCTGCCTCTGCTTTGGCAATGGCCGTCGCAATGGCCTGCTGCTTTAAATCTGCCATGGGGTCCGCAGCTACATAATCAGTTACACTGCCCATATTGTACCAGCTTACACCGTCAAAAATCTGAATCTGTCCATCATAGACACGCACCTTCAAATCCTCACCGCTGACAGAGGGCTTTAGCTGCAAAATTCCAGCCGTAGAATCCTGTTCCTCCGGCATCGGTTCATAGGTCACATAGGAAGGAACCTGGGGTACATTAAATACAGTGGTATCAAAGGTAAACTGCTCTGCACTGCCCCCATCCACAAAGAGGCATCTCTTTCCATCCGTGCCATTTGCATATATGATGGGATTCTCCGCCCCTTCTCCTGCGGTGCGTTTAACCTTATTGGCACTGCTCTGGTCCAGGGTGGTATAACCATTTTCATCAAAGCTACCATTATATACCAGCTTCTTCACATCTTCCCTGGAAGTCCACAGGGTAAATATATCGCTCTTATCGCTTCCCCAGCGCACTTCCACGGTATAACCTCCGGTGTATTTATTATCTGTAAAGGTCCCTGACTCATGTATGATATCACCGGTGTTCTTATCCACCAGCCAGCTCTCAAAGGCTCCGTTATATGCACCGTCAATCCACTGGGAATCCACTCTCTGCACGGTAGAGCCCTCCATTCTTATGACGGACACGTCCGCACCGATTTCTCTGCTGATATGGGTGTACTTCTGGCCATTTTCCGTTTTGCCTACCTGCACATAATACAGGGCATCTCCCTGTTTAAGGTAGTAGCTGCGGTTTGTAAGTGTCTCTCCCGGAAGCATGGTTTCATACCAGTCCTCCGCCAGAAGCATACCTACCACTTCATCCTCGTACTCCGGTATCTCAAAGTTACCTGCAAGCTGGGACATTTTCTCCTGTATCTGTAGGCTCTCCTCTGCCACATTTACAGTCACATCCTTAAGAAGTGCCTTGGTTTCCTCATCAGCGTAAAGGAGGTAAGCAGTTTCCAACATTTCTCTGCCCTTTTTCACCCGGCCCTGTTCTATATATTCCAGACCAAGGCTGCGCAGGTCATTTGCCTGAAAGTTTCCACTGGAGTACTTTAGCTCCAGCTCCTGCACGGCGGACAAAGCTACCTCTCCCGGAGCCTCCGTTGTGGTGGACGCTGCACCGGACGAGTCTGACTGCCCGGACTCCTGGGTCGCTATGGGCTGACCTCCGGCATATACAAATTCTTCCTGCACCTGCACATCACCACAACCTGCCAGCAGGGATACCATTAATGCACTTGTCACACATAAAATACTAGTTTTTCTTTTCATAATCTCCAATCCATTCCACCTTCGTAGAATCCGAATCTATAATCTGACTATTGCTCCACATCCTGATTAGCACCAGCCTGCTCTTTCTAAGGTGTAGCCGCATCTGCGTCCGCAATGAGCTGCTTTAAGAAATTCTGTTGTTCACTGCCTTCCTGATAAAAGCCTGCCGAAATCGCCTGCTGTGCAAGCTCGTATATATTTCTGGAACGAACCGGACCATATATGGTACGTTCTACCCCATCCTTCTGCACCGTCAAATAGGTACGGAAAGCAAATGTGGATTTGTACTCACTGGCGGGAAGCCCTACAAATACCATGGTAAACTGGGTACGACCATCCACCTCTGCATATACATTGTCCACCAAACTGCCATCCTCTTTGGTACCGTATGCCATGCCCTGTACCACCTTCTGACCACCCTTGATAAATGGATATGTGGCACGGTTGTACTCATACATAACGATACTTCCATAATCAGAAAGGGTATAATCATTGTACCCTCCGGCTAAAAAGCTTTCTCGTACGCTCTTATCAATCCCCGCTTTAAAACGAATACCGGACTTGCCGGTGATGCGGATGGAGAATCCATGATAGGAAAGAATATCCGTAAATTCCTCCGCAAGTGTGGCCTTATAAAAGGTTCCCTTTTTATCCTGGGTATAATCCAGCATCCATACCGTCATCCCCGTAGGAACGCCGCTTACGTCATAGCTATACAGCACCGCCGTCTTAGCGTCCGCATGTCCGATTTCCGCAATAAACTGACCGTTTCTTTTCTCTGCCGGATACTCCACACCATCCACATGAATCACCGCATCGCTGTAGCCCTCCGGAATTTCCAAAGCCACTCTGGTAGCAGACCCAGGAAGCTCACAGGCAGTTTCGGGCATGTTTTCGTATACCGGTATTTTAAATACAAAGGCATTATTCAGTGAGTCGGAACCACTATATAGCTTATAAGTACTTTTTCCCTCACTGGTAGGTGCCATGATGTTCTGCATATACTGATGGGTGAATAGTGCATAGTGGGAGCCGATGACATTATACTTCTGCAAATACAAGGTATCCTGCCCCTTGGCAATATAATTCTGGGCCAGAAGCTTCGCTCCACCCCAGATGGAAAAATATCCATCATGCCAGTCCTGCTGTTTGGCATAGGCCAGACCATTTTCAATAATCTCCTTGTCGGTCTTGCCCGATGCCTTCACATTAAAGAAATTATAGTATCCCTCATAGCCGGGATAGGTTCCTGAAATAAGGGGAGAGGTTCCCTGCCCCTGCTCCTGATAAATGCGTGCTGCCAGATGAAAAGGACTGACATTCACCGCATTGGCGCCAATGGCCCAGATACCGATGGAATAGGTAATATCGTCCTCCGGCATTATTGCCCCATTCCCCATAAAGGTCGTATCTAAGAAAATATCCAGCGCCTCCTGGGTATGGTAGGACGCATTGTAGGTCAGCTGTTCAAACTGAAAAATCTTCTCCTCGGTCAGACCATTTCTGGGGTCCATGTAATACTCCAGTGCCTCTCTGGATGCATACCCCCAGCCCGTACTATGCACGTTATCATAAAGGTGACCTCCCTGTGAGGTTCCGATGAGACTTCTCTCTCCCTGCAGCTCCTGCTCAATCACATAGTCCCAATCCAGTGCTGTATTCTGGGGTACAAAAATCCACTTGGGATATTTTTCCTTCAGTGCCCGCAGATATGGCTGATAGCTCTCCGGGAACTGCTCCACATCCGAATAGTCGATAGCGGCCTCTTCTGTCAGAAGCATCATCTCATACATTGCCGGATTGGTTCCATAATTCACTTCCCACTGCAAAAAATATTCGTCCGAGATCGCCAGATGGGCGCGATTCACATAACCAACATATTCTACGCCGCCCTGCCATGCACTTACCTGATACCATGTATCAAAGCCGGCCTGATATTCTGCTGATTCGGTCATGGTGACATCCTGAATATTTACGGTAGTTCCGCTTCCCAGCTGAAGCAAAAGCTGCCCCTTTTGCCCCGGCAGGTTGTAGAGAGGATAATTGTCCGCCTTATACACCACCGCCATAATGGGGTCTTCCGTAAGCTGCGCCTGCAGCTCCGCAGCAGCCGCGTCCAGCCACTGCTGATGCTCCACGGAAAGCGCATCCGCACTCATAGAATTCTTTGCTGCCATTATCAGAGAGCCCGACAATAGGGCACCTGCAATCAGTAGTAAAAACTTCTTCATTTCGTGTTCCTTTCTCTTTATCCCAAAATCATCTTTGCTGCTTCAATGGCCACACATTCTACAATATATAGCCTGCTATATCCGTTTATCCGGTAACAATATCTGTACCGGTCCTGTATTCTCTTTCGTGCCGCCCGAAGGCTTTTTTCATTGCTGGCTCCTCCCAGAAAGAAGTCTGCCAACACCTTGTCCACCGTAACAATCCTGCGCCCCTGTCTGCGCATCCTTAAATAAAAACCATAGTCATCATGAATCCCCAGCATGGGAAACAGATTCTCCTTTTGCACCTGTGCTCTCACAAAGGTAGTCGGATGATTCCAGTCCCGGGAGGTTTGAAAACGCCTCTGTCTTGCCCGCTTTATAAAGACACTCCCATCCGTTTTATGCATACGGATATTGCCAAACATCAGCTCACAGCCCGTTTCTTCAAAGGTTTTTCTCACCGTTTCCACCGTGATTTCCTCGTAAGCATCTCCACTGTTAAGTATCCCGATAATCTCCCCGGCGGCCTCCCGGATGCCCTTATTCATAGCATCATAAATCCCCTTATCCGGCTCAGAAATAATCCGGTATACGATTCCCGCCTCTTTCATGGCAGTTTGATAGCTTTCCGCAATCTGCACCGTATGATCCCGGCTATCCCCATCAATAATCAGGTACTCAATATGTTTATCGGTCTGCTTTAGCACTGACTCAATAGTCCGTGCAATACAATCACTGCTGTTATAGCAAATGGTTATTACTGATACCCGCAACATTTCTCCTCCGTTTTGCATATACTCTCCTCCAGAGAATATATGCGGTAATCTGTACCGATTTCACTCATCCCCAGCTCATAGCTTAAGCTGCCGAAGGCCTTGTTCAGCATCCGCCCCAGCTTGCCCGGCAGCTTGGCTCCAAGCCTTATCACCGGATTTAACAGGGGCAGCTTAAGAGGCTTTCTCCCCTTTATGTGGGCAATCTGCAGCAGCATATCACCGGTAGAGGTATATTCCCTGTTCTGCGGGAAAAAAATCCCCGCCCGCTCCTGCTCTATCAAAATGCGCACAAATTCACACAGATTTTCTATATAGAGCATACTACGCTCATTGGATAATGTGGGAAGTATGGGAAGCTTCGCCCCAAGCTTTGAAAGCAGCGGATAATTCCCCTTGCAGCCTCTCCCGTAAATGAAGGGCGGACGGAGAATGGTCAGCTTCATTCCTTCTACCCGGGCAAGCTCTTTTTCTGCCTGCCACTTACTGTCTCCGTAAAAGCCATCCGGTGCAGGTGTGGTGTCCGGAGTAATACGTTTTGTCCTTCCCACAGGCGCTCCCTCACCATAGACCATGATGCTGCTCATATAAATAAACTGCTTTACCCCCTCTGTGGCCGCCTTTCTGGCCGTCTCCACTGCAAGCTCACAATTTACCCGGTAGTACGCCTCTTTGATCTCTTCTGTGGCTCCCATGGTATCCACATGCGCAATCCCTGTCACATGAAAAACCACATCATAGCCGGAAAAGTCACTTTTTTTCCAGGCCTCTCCCCGCTGGCACAGGGTATCCACCAGATAATGTACCTCTCCCTGCATTTCATTGTAATTATTCAGATAGCTCTCCACATTGGTACCGATATAGCTTCCTGCACCGGTAATCAGAATTTTTTTCATTCCTCACCACTCTTTTGTATCGTCATGATTTCTTACGAAATACATGCACAAAGGTTCCCAGACAACACCTTAAATCGATAAGGGGGCCCAGCTCTCTCACATATTCGCCATCCAAAGCCGCCTTTTTTTTCACCGTCAGATTGTCACGACCGTTAATCTGCGCCCAGCCCGTAAGTCCGGGACGAATATCGTTCGCACCATATTTGTCCCTCTCTTCAATCAAATCAAACTGGTTCCACAGCGCAGGCCTTGGTCCGACCAGTGCCATGTCCCCCTTTATAATATTGAGGAGCTGCGGAATCTCATCCAGGCTGGTATCACGCAAAAATCTTCCCACTCTCGTTATGTACCGCTCCGGATTCTCCAGCAAATGGGTCGCCAGCTCACCCGGGGCATCTACGTACATGGTACGAAATTTGATAATCATAAAATGCTTTTTATGAATCCCCACTCTCTTTTGCAGAAAGAAGACCGGGCCCTTAGAATCCAGCTTTATAACTATCATAACAATCAGAAAAACCGGCAAAAGCACCAGAAATCCCAAGAGTGCCAGAGCGAAATCCGTCCCTCTCTTCCACACATTGTACATAATATTCCTCCATAATTCATCCCCTAAATTCTTCCATATCCTCCCCTATGGACGAATAATCAACTCTCCTGCCGATATAATGCCTCACCGATTCCAAGAAGCAGAAACATAGTACTTGCATTCATGACCTGCTGAAAACTGAACACATTATTCACGGTAAAGGCTAATAATCCCAAACCGCAGGCAAAAATCATGGCATTTTTATCTCTCTGCTTTAAAAAGCGTACAATCCCACTGACAATCATACCGATATATCCCACTGCGCCCAAAATGCCGGTATTTACCAGCACCGTAAGCCATTCACAATGGGCATTGGTAAGGGTCAGGGAATTAAACTGTTTCTTTAAAATTGCCATCAGTTCTTCACTGCCTTCCGTATATATGTACATGGCCATACAGTCCGGTCCCACACCAAAGAGCTTCCCCTTTATATCCTGATTCAAGAAGGTAAACACACCAGCCCTAAGCGTTGCTCCACGATTACTTGCCCAGCCGCCGTCAAAGATGAATGCTCCCAGCTCCGAGAGTGGACCGATAGAGCCGGGCTTTAAGGTATTTAAGGTCAGCAGGCCGATATATACTGCAAGAAGCACGCAGCAAAGTCCTGCTCCCGCATAACCAATTCGTGAAAAAATAACTGTGGGATATAGTTTCTTTTGGTTCAGCTGAAACACCAGCAGATATAGCCCCACACAAAGTATTAGCAGCGGAATGGGCAGAATGGTATCCGTAAGCAAATCCATCAGCCCATCCCGAAAGGTGATTGCCTCCGGAAAGCACTTGCGTACCCCCAAGGTAACTACACAGGCGGCGGCCAAGAAGCTGCACATCAGCCAGAACTGCTCCATATATTGACCATTCTTCATGGACAACAGATAAATAACTACCAGCATGACTGCCAGAACAAAAATACCGCTGGCACTTCCCTGGGTCACCAGAGAACCAAAGCCCACGATAAGCAACACTGCAAAGTGTCCCATCCCAATGCTTTCCTGCTTTGCAACTATCCAGAAGCCGATGACACAAAAGAACACCGTTACCAGATAACCGCAATACCAGTTCATATTACCGATGGTGGAAATGAACATGTAGTTGGCAGACTCCATCTCGATGGGATACACTCCGAAACGATTCAGATATCCCAGACCGCATACCACAAGAAGCACGGGAAACACCAGCTTTAATAAAGTGGTTCCCTTCCAAAATCTGGACACAATGAAATAACTGGCCAAAAAAAGAAGCTGATTTAGTGCTCCCATATACCAGCCGGAGGCACCATTCCAGGCGTCGCCATACACCGTTGCCTCCTTGTATGGAGAAAACAGATAGGAAAGCAGCACTGCTATCCCGTACCAGATGGCAAACTTATCCGTTATGGATAATCTGATGCTTATAGGTCTCTTTTCCTTTATCCATGATACCAGGAGCCAAACACCATATATTATCAGTACAGGCACAAAAATCCATGCCATAGCCCGGGTAATCATTTTAAAGAATTCATATTTATTGGTACCGATTCTTGTATAACCATCGGTATGATAAAAGGGCATAATCACCATAACCAGAAATATATATATCCCGCTGAGAAGCCACAGAATACGCTTTAGCAAATCTCCGCAGATTTCCATTAACCCTACACTTTTATTTTTCTTTCGTGACATTTTATGTTCCTTTACTCAAAGAATGACTGTATTTCGTAATATAACTTATCCCTTATTACCATAACCTGCCAAAGCATCAGAGTTGAAAACTATCAGCTCCAAAACTGCCACAATTATGGAAATATTTCCAAACCCAATTCTATCCTCATTTGGGCAGACTCCCACTTTTACAGGATTATACCACATTTTACACGAAAATAACAGTAGTGTGTATACAATCACCCATTAGCGACGTGCTCCGCAAGGCACACAAGCAAAACACCATCAGCTAAAATAGCCAATGGTGCTTTACTTTATCCGATACATCTATGTCGGTTCCCAGCTGGACCTCCATTACCTTCAGCTCGGTTTCTGCATAAATGGTATGCTTACACCCTATGGGGATGTGTATCACATCTCCTGTGGATACGCTCCTCTTCTCACCGTCCAAAACTACATATCCCTCACCGCTGATGACGGTCCATATTTCCTTTCTGTGATTATGACTGTGATAATGCATGTGGTGCCCCGCAGTCAATGTTACCTTTATGGTTTGTGCATTCTCCTCCACATCGCACACCATATATATCCCCCAGGACTTTTCTGCAAACATGACCTGTCCTGCCATTTTGTCCACATAGGGTTTAATATAGCTTGACTGATGCTTATCAGACACCAGAATTCCCTCCGGACTTGCAGATACTACCGCATCCTTTATGCCCATACACAGGACAGGAATGTTTAATTCGTTTAAAATGTGTAGATTTTCGCAGGTATCGTCACAAATTCCATTGCCAACGATACGCTCCTCCATAGCCTCTGTCAGGGTATTCCAGGTTCCCAAATCCTTCCACTGCCCTTCATAACGCATCACCTGAATGCTGGGCTCCTTTTCCACCACAGCGTAATCAAAGCTGATTTTCTCCAGTGTATCATATTTTTGATACAAGTCCCTGTAATCGGTAAACTCTACCAGCTCCCTGCCTCTTTCCAGAATGTATCCCAGCTTAAACGCAAAGATGCCGCCATTCCACAAGGCTCCCCTTGCAATATACTCCTCCGCCAGCTTTTCCTGCGGCTTTTCCCTAAAGCTCTCTACGAAGCTGACTCTTTCTGCATTCCCGGGCAGTATATAACCATACTTGGCACTTGGGTAGGTGGGCTCGATTCCCATAAGTGCCAGATTGGCCTCTCCCCTCTCTGCAAGCTTCCCCAGCTCTGCCAGTGCTTCAAAGTAAGAATCCTCCACATAAGGGTCCACCGGACAGACAATCACTGCCTCCTCCCGGGAGACTCCCTTTTCATCATGCAGATAAGCAGCTGCCAGCAAAATTGCGGGGAAAGTATCCCTTCTGCAAGGCTCCACGGAAATCCCCACTCCGCTGCCCAGCTGATTATGAATGGCAGACACCTGCGCCCTTGAGGTAGCAATCGTCACTGCCGCCTGTGGGTCCACCTGCAGAATCTGGCGATATACCCGCTGTACCATGGATTCATATCCGCCATCTGCATTTTTAAATATTTTAATAAACTGTTTTGAACGGACGTCATTGGATAAGGGCCATAGCCTCTTTCCTGAGCCTCCCGATAATAATATAATGTTCATCTTTTATCTTTCCGCCCTCATGGGATTATTTAAGAAGTCCTCATACGCCAGACGGATTCCATCCTCCAGCTCCGTTTTATAGGTCCAGCCAAGAGCTGCACTCTTTGATACATCCAGAAGCTTTCTGGGGGTACCGTTTGGCTTTGTGGTATCCCAGCAGATTTCTCCCTGAAAGCCTACCACCTTGGCCACCAGCTCTGTAAGCTCCTTTATGGAAAGCTCCTTTCCGGTTCCCGCATTCACGGTTTCGTCACCGCTGTAGTTATTCATGAGAAAAACGCACAAATCCGCCAAATCATCCACATAGAGAAATTCCCGCAGAGGGGAACCATCCCCCCAACAGGTGACAGAAGCAATTCCCTGCTCCTTTGCCTCGTGGAAGCGTCTTATCAGTGCCGGGAGCACATGACTGTGGGTGGGGTGATAATTGTCATTTGGTCCATACAAATTGGTGGGCATCACAGAAATGTAATCTGCGCCGTACTGCTTATTTAAAAATTCACAATATTTCAAGCCCGAAATTTTTGCCAGCGCATAGGCCTCATTGGTCTTCTCCAGCTCCGATGTCAGAAGGCACTCCTCCTTCATGGGCTGGGGCGCCATCCGGGGATAAATGCAGGAGGAGCCCAGAAATTCCAGCTTCTTGCAGCCATTTTTCCAGGCACTGTGAATCACATTCATCTCCAGCATCATATTCTCATACATAAAATCTGCCGGCGCCGTCTGGTTCGCAATAATGCCTCCCACCTTTGCCGCAGCCAAAAATACATATTCCGGCTTTTCCGTAGCAAAAAACTGCTCCACCTGCTCCTGACGACACAAATCCAGCTCCGCATGTGTGCGCGTAATAATATTGGTATAACCCTGCCTTTTAAGGACCCTTACGATAGCACTACCCACCATCCCACGGTGTCCTGCCACGTATATTTTAGCATTTTTCTCCATCATTTGAAAGCTCTCCTACTGTACTGATTTCATGGCACGCTCCTGCTTTGCCAGCTTTCTGTCATGCTCCGCCATAATGCGTATCAATTCCTCGTAACTTGTTTTTTGCGGATTCCAGCCCAGGACGGTCCTTGCCTTGGCAGGGTCTCCCCATAAGTTATCCACATCTGTGGGGCGGTACCACTGGGGATTTACACATACCAGCATCCTTCCGGTCTCTGCATCGTATCCTTTTTCTTCTATGCCGCTGCCTTCCCAGCGAAGCTTAATGCCATTTACCGCAAATGCCTTTTGGGTAAAATCCCGCACGGTATGCTGCTCACCGGTGGCAATGACAAAATCCTCCGGCTTATCATGCTGCAGCATCATCCACATGCACTCTACATAATCTCTTGCATAGCCCCAGTCTCTTAAGGAATCCATGTTGCCCAGCTCTAAATGGTCC
>CAZOSU010000048.1:0-12310 GCA_964582515.1 uncultured Acetatifactor sp.
ACCCTTGAAAAACGTCGGCACTTGGCGAGGTTTTTTCGAGCCTAGTACCGCTACGGTTTTTACGGAGTGAGAACGCGTCTTTAAAAGACATATGATGCTCAGCTTAGGCATTGTCATAGCAACACGCCATCCCATGCTTGAGCCATAGAATAAAGAAATATGAGGTGAATCATGAAATTTATAATTAAAATTTTACAGGGTGCTCTAATTGGTCTTGGTGCAGTACTTCCGGGGATTTCCGGTGGTGTTCTCTGCGTGGTATTTGGTATTTACAAGACAATCATGGAGTTTTTGGCAGACCCCTTCCGCAAATTTAAGACCCATGTACCCAAGCTGATTCCTATCGGTATCGGCGGTGTTATCGGTTTTATCGGAGTAGCAAAGATTTTAGAAATTTTGTTGGAGAAATATCCTGCGCCGTCCGTATGTCTTTTCATCGGTCTGATTACCGGTATGCTTCCATCCCTTTTCAGAGAAGCCGGGGAGCAGGGAAGAAATAAGAATTCTTACATATCCATGGGAATTGCTATGGTTATCGTATTTGCACTGTTAATCAGCCTGCAGCTGTTCTCCGTGCAGATTACCCCTAACTTCTTATGGTATGTATTTTGTGGATGCTGTCTTGCCCTCAGTGTAATCGCTCCGGGTATGAGCTTTTCCACACTGCTGATGCCTCTTGGCTTATATGAGCCTTTCGTGGCAGGTATCGGTAATTTGGATTTCTCCATCTTGATTCCGGGTGGTATCGGTGGTCTTGCAACCGTGATTTTATTTGCAAAGGCAGTGGATACCTTATTTGATAAGCACTATTCCGTTGCATTCCATGCCATCATCGGTATTGTTATTGCAGCAACCATTATGATTATCCCGTTCAGCAGCTTTACCGTATCCTTTGGAAGCTGTCTGGTAAATGTAATTTGTATCGTAGTAGGTATTGTCGCAGCGCTTTTACTTGATAAGTTTAACCAGAAATATGCAGTGGATTAAGATTATTTTACAAAAGACCTTTCCGGTGATGACCGGTTATCTGGTGCTGGGTATCGGATTTGGAATTATGATGGAGGACAGCGGCTATGGACTGCCCTGGGTGCTGGCCATGAGTATCTTTATTTACGCCGGCTCCATGCAGTATCTGGGTGTGAGCCTTTTAACCGGAGGTGCATCCGTTATCCAGACTGCCATTGCTACCCTGATGGTGAATGCCAGACATTTATTTTATGGAATTTCCATGGTGGATAAATATGCTGACCAGGGGAAGGCAAAGCCCTATCTGATCTTCGCCCTGACCGACGAGACCTACTCGCTGGTATGTACGGGAGAAGTGCCGGAGGGAATGGATTCCCATAAGTACAATCTGTTGGTGTCCTTGTTTGACCATTGCTACTGGGTACTTGGAAGCGCCATCGGCTGTATGCTGGGGGCGATTATTCCCTTTGATACCACGGGTATTGATTTTTCCATGACCGCGCTGTTTGTCACGGTATTTGTGCAGCAGTGGATGGATAATAAGCAGCATTTTCCGGCTATCTGCGGTGTGGTGGTTACGGCTCTTTGCCTTGCCATATTCGGACCGGACCAATTTCTGATACCATCCATGGTATTGATAACGGTGACCCTGTCTCTGGGACGTAAATTCCTAAAGGAGGAGGTGGCGAAAGATGCATAGCGGACTCCTTATTCTGACCATGGCAGTGGTGACGGCACTCCTGCGCTTTTTGCCCTTCCTTATCTGGAATGGGAAGAGAAAGACGCCGTCCTATATTCTTTTTTTAGGGAAGCACCTGCCTTACGCTATTATGGGTATGCTGGTGGTATATTGCTTAAAGGGTGTGGAGATTACCACTTTTCCTCACGGCTTGCCGGAGCTGATTGCAGTTGTAGCGGTGGCGCTTCTACATATTTGGAAGAAGAATACCCTTCTAAGCATTATTGGTGGGACAGTTCTTTATATGATTTTGATACAAATAGTTTTTGGGTAAAGAAAACGGGCGGTTTGCATTGCAAGCCGCCCGTTATTATATTTTATGATTCCATTATGGTCTAAGCCCCATACCACCTTCTAAAGTAAGGGTTTCGCCACTCATATATTTAAAGTCCGGAGATGCCAGCTGTACGCAGACACGACCGATTTCCTTCTCGGTATCGCCGTAGTGACCGATAGGCGGCATCTTTACATTCGCCTTGAAGGCATCCGGATAAGCCTTCTCGAAGTTCTCCAGCTGGGCAGTCCAAGCCAGTGGACAGATGATGTTTACATTGATATTGTCCTTACCCCATTCGGTGGCAGCCACACGGCTGAGGCCACGGATTCCTTCCTTGGCAGCAGCATATGCACACTGACCGTAGTTACCGAAAAGTCCGGCACCGGATGCGAAGTTGATAACGGTACCTTCCGTTTCCTTCAGATATGGATAGCATGCCTGCATATAATAAAATGCTGCATACAAGCCGGAATAAAGGGCTAAATCAAACTGCTCCGTGGTGTGGTCTGCTAAGCTTACACCGGATGCAGACGCCTGGGCATTGTTGATTAATACATCGATACGTCCAAAGGCTTCGATGGCTTCCTTTACCACATTTTCTACCACTGCCTTGTTGTCAGCACCGGCAGACACATCAGCCTTTACTGTTAAAACCTTGATTCCGTAAAGTCTCTCCAGCTCTTCCTTAGCTTCCTCTAATTTCTGTACGTTACGACCTGTGATTACCAGATTCGCACCTTCCTTTGCATATGCAGTCGCAATACCGTAACCGATGGAGCCGCATCTTCCGTCACTAAGAACAGAGCGGCCGCCTCCGGTAATAATCGCAGTCTTTCCTGTTAAATGTCCCATAATATACTCCTCCTGTTTTCTGAAAGCGCTTTCAGATTTTTGTTACTTGCCATGTTATCACGTTAATATGGCGAAGTCAACAAAAAATAGTGATAATTTTTTATCAATAAGAAAAGCTACATATATTGTTAAAGATATAACGATGCTGATGAAAAATTAACATACACAGAAATTGACAGAAAGAATATTTTTTTTGAAAGATGTGGTATACTTATATTATCGCTGGGCACGATGACATTCCGGTATGGAAATGGTCACGTGACCATTTCCATACCGGAGTGCCATCGTGCCACAGAGTCAGTATAAAAAGGGAGGGTATTTTATGGCAGCAATGGAAGTTTCAAAGGACAATTTTAAACAGGAAGTGCTGGAGGCAGAGGGGCTGGTGCTGGTTGATTTCTGGGCATCATGGTGTGCTCCATGCAGAATGCTTGCACCGGTAATTGATGAGGTTGCAGGAGAGGTAACCGATGTCAAGGTTGTGAAGGTGAATGTGGACAAGGAGCAGGAGCTGGCACAGACCTACGGGGTAATGAGTATTCCGACCCTGATTGTATTTAAAGGGGGTCAGGAGGTAAAGCGTTCCATGGGCTTTATCCCTAAGGAAGCAGTAAAGGCATTGTTCCATTAATATTTTTGCCGGAGGCAATATGGATATTCAGAAGGTTTTAACCGAGTATGATGGGATGTTTGGAAAAGCATCCCTTTCTCAAATTGAGGAATTTTTATTTCAGAAATTACAGGAAGCAGCATCCCTTGGAGAGGATGCGGCTTTATTTACGTTGTTAAATGAGATGATTGGCTTTTGCAGGGATACCATGCAGAAGGAAAAGGGACTGAAATATTGTGACATTCTGCAAGGACTTTTGGTTCGTATGAATCTACAGGGAAGAGTGGAATGGGCTACGGCACTTTTAAATATTGCCAATGCTTACCGCGCTTTTGGGCTGTTAGAGGAGTCCTTGCAGCTCTATGAGCAGGTATATGAAAATTATCAGAAAAATGTAGGGGCAGAAGATTTTTCCTTTGCCAGTCTTTTTAATAACTGGAGTCTGCTCTATCAGGAGATGGAGGAGTATCAAAAGGCAGTGGAGGTGCTTCGCAGGGCGCTGGAAATTGCGGATGCCCATGAGGAAGCCAGGATACCGCAGGCCACCAGCCGGGTGAATCTGGCAGTGTCACTGTTAAAGTGCAATATGCCGGGAGCACTTGCGGAGGCAAGGGGGCTTGCACAGGAAGCACTGGGCATATTTGAAGCAGAGGGTGGTCGGGATTTCCACTATAACGCGGCTTTGGTTGCCATGGGAGATGTGTGTCTGGAAGAGCGGAGATATGATGAGGCTGCCGGATATTATCAGAAGGGCTTGCAGGAGCTGGAGAAGCATGTGGGCCGGAATGAGAACTATGCCAGAGTGCAGGAAAAATATAAGTATGCAGCAAAAAAGGCCGGAGGAGCCCCTGTCTTTGTGCCAAATCTGGAGCGGTGCCACAATTTTTACGAAACCTACGGAAAGCAGATGATTCATGATTTTTTCCCGGCGTATGAGGAAAGGATTGCGGTAGGACTTGTGGGGGAGGGCTCGGACTGTTTTGGCTTTGACGATGAGATTTCAATGGATCATGATTATGGTCTGGGCTTTTGTATGTGGCTGACGAAAGAGGATTATGCAGGGATAGGGGAAGCCTTACAGGAAAAATACGAACAGCTGGTGAAAGAAAAGGGAGAATCCAGCTTGCAGAGGGACTTCCTAAAGGGACGCCGTGGGGTGTTTGAAATCGAAGCCTTTTATGGGACACTTCTTTCGCAGCAGGAGGAGTATCAGCTGGCGCAGGCGGTAAATGGGCAGGTCTGGCGGGATGAGCTGGGGCAATTTAGCGCTATCCGCAGAAAGCTTATGGAGTATTATCCGGAAAGGCTGTGGCGGGAGAAGCTGGCAAAGGAGCTGCATGATTTTTCCCAGTATGGACAGAGTAATTATTCCCGCATGATGGCACGTGGGGATTATGTGACAGCAAATTTGTGCATCAGCAAAGCCATGGAAAGTGCCATGAATCTTGTGTATTTACTGAATAAGACTTATGCACCCTATTATAAGTGGAAAAAAGCTGGCATTAACAAGCAGCAGAAGCTACAGGAGATTGCATTGCTTCTGGAGGAATTGGCAGAGGTGCCCTGCCAGAAGAAGGTCTGGGAGAATTACAGATATAGTGCGTCCTATCAGAATGAGAAGGATACCAATATCATAATTATAGAGAAGATTGCGTCGGCTTTATTAAAGGAACTAAAACGGCAGGAGCTTGTCCGCGGTGAGGATTCTTTTTTGGAGCTGTATGTGAAGGAGATTGCAGAAGGAATGAGCAGCATGGAGATAATTGAGAAAATCGTGGCACTGGAATGGACCCAGTTTGATAAGGTGGAAAATAAGGGGGGAAGAGCCTCCTGTCAGGATGATTGGACCACCTTTTCCATCATGCGTAAGAGTCAATATCTGACCTGGAATAAGGAGCTTTTGGAGAGCTACTACCATGATTTGCAGGAAGCGGATAAAAGGGGCTGGAACCTGATTATGGAGAAGTATGCCCGTATGATGAAATCAACTGCGCCGGAGGAATATGGGGCGTTAGAGAAGGATTTACCGAAGCGCAGCCCCGAGAGGGAGCTGATACAGGAGGAGATTATCAAAATCCAGGTGGCCTGGATGGAGGAGTTTGCCAAAGAATACCCGGAGATGGCCATAAATGCCAGAAGCATCCACACCTATGAGGACAATGCATTTAACACCTCCTATGAGACTTATCTCAGGGGGGAAATGGGTACCTATAGCGAGAAGACCTTTGTGCTTTACGGCAGGTTTATCACTGCTCTTTTGCAGGAGGGGAAGAATCTGGCCTATGAAACCATGAATCATACAGCCAAGCTTTACGGGTATGAGTCCGTGGAGGCTGCGGAAGAAAAATTGAAAGGGATAGTGGGATAGAATGGCGATACGTTTAAATGAAGACGAAAGCATCGTGCAGATGGTGCGTGAGGGACTAAAGGAGACCGGTGGCTACTGTCCCTGTAGAATAGAGCACACCGAGGAAAATAAATGTATGTGCAAGGAGTTCAAGGAGCAGATTGCGGACCCGGATTTTGAAGGCTTTTGCCACTGTATGCTCTACTATAAAGAGAAATAGTATGAAAAGGATAAATAAAGAGGTATTAATGCAGGCGGCAAAGGTAGTGCTGGCTGCGGTGTTTGCTATTTGCTTTGCAGAGACCTTGCGGCTAAAATACGCAGTGTCTGCGGGAATTGTAGCTATCCTAAGTATTCAGCCCACCAAGACTGAGACGGTGAAGACGGCTCTGGGAAGGTTCTATGCTTTTATTATGGCCCTTCTTATCGCAGCAGTCAGCTTTGGAATCCTGGGAGCGGGCTTTGGCGCCTTTTTCCTGTTTCTGGCAGTGTATATACTGGTATGTCAGATATTTGGCTGGCATGCAGCCATGGCCATGAATTCCGTGCTGATTTCCCACTTCATATCGGAGGGTGGGATGAGCTTTCCGGTGGTGATGAATGAGGTTTTGATTTTCATAATCGGTGTCAGTGCGGGAATCATTGCAAATCTCCATTTGCATAAAAAGGAGCGTTATATCCGGGAGCTGGAGCAGAATGCGGATGAGCAGATTGTGAAGATTCTGACCCGTATGGCGGAGCGGATTGTAAATCGGGAGATGGAGGGCTACGATGGGGAATGCTTTGTGGTACTGCAGAAAATGATTCGTAAGGCGAAGGATGCGGCAGAGGTAAATTACAAAAATCAGTTTCGTAAGGATGACACCTTTGACATGGAGTATCTGCGTATGCGGGAGAATCAGTGCGAGGTACTATATGAGATGTATAAAAGTGCTAAAGCACTGGAGAGCAGTCCTGCCACAGCGAAACGGATTTCAGATTTTATGCTTGTGATGGCGAGGGCCTATGGGAAGGAAAACGACGGAGTTCTGCTGATGCAGCTTTTCCGGAAGATGGATGCTTCCATGAAGGAGCAGCCATTGCCGGTAAGCCGGAAGGAATTTGAAGACCGGGCAAGGCTTTTTGTGCTGCTTCGGTATATGGAGGAGTTTTTGCAGATTAAGATTGATTTTGTGAAACTATCCAGAGCTATGTAGCTTTAGAAAAAGAGGTGGTTTTGCAAATGGCTCTGAATTGTAAGAAAAATGAAAGAGAGAAGCATTTAAGATGTGGGAGGAAATCACCTACCAGGTGGAGCGAAAAAAAATAAAAAATATGTACATTCGCGTACAGCCCGACGGCAGTGTGAGGGTGACGGCACCGAGGCAGGTCAGTGACCGGACAATTGAAGAGTTTGTACACTCTCGCAGGGAGTGGATTCTGGCAGCGCGGAAAAAGCTGGAAAACCAGCCCCTACATATGACATACAGCTACGAAACCGGAGAAAAGCATCTCCTTTGGGGAAAGGAATATACTCTGGAAGTGATATATACCGCAGGAAAGCCACAGGCTTCTGTGCAGGGCGGACAAATGCTTTTAGAAATTCCTAAAGGTGGGGACCGCATCCTTAAGCAGAAGCTGGTGGAGGATTTGTACCGCAGGCAGTTAAAGGCCAGGGTTCCTCTTCTGATGGAAAAATATACACAGATTGTGGGACAGGCTCCTGATAGCTGGGGCGTGAGAAATATGAAGACCAGATGGGGCACCTGTAACATCACCGATAGGCGTATCTGGCTGAATCTCCAGCTGGCAAAATATGAACCGGCGTGTCTGGAATATGTAATTGTCCACGAGCTGGTACATTTTTATGTGGCAGGTCACGATGCCCGGTTTTATGGATACATGGACCGGTTTTACCCGGGGTGGAGAGAAATAAGAAAGAAGCTTAAAGGATAAAGTATTATGTCGTCATTTATAGCAAATGTGAAAAAGAGCTATGAGCATACCATTTATGCCGGTTATTTAGGGTATATCACTCAGGCAATTGTCAATAATTTTGCCCCGCTTTTATTCCTTACCTTTGTGCAGGATTATGGATTGTCATTAGAACAGATTACACTCATTACTACAATTAATTTCGCAGTACAGCTGACGGTGGATTTGATTGCAACCAAAACTCTGGACAAAGTGGGATATCGTAGAGCCGTGATTTTTGCACATGGCTGTGCAACACTGGGACTTATGGGAATGGCTTTACTACCGGGAATCCTTGGAGATGCATATGCAGGCTTACTGATTTCGGTAGTTTTATATGCCATTGGCGGTGGTATTATTGAAGTGGCAATCAGTCCCATGGTGGAGGCGTGTCCTACAGAGAAAAAGGAGGCAGCCATGAGTCTGCTTCACTCCTTTTACTGCTGGGGACAGGTGGGGGTGGTGCTGGTTTCTACCATCTTTTTTACGGTAATGGGTATTTCCAATTGGAGAATCCTTGCTTTTCTATGGGCACTTGTTCCGCTGGCAAATTGTTTATACTTTGCATTGGTTCCCATTTATTCCATCGTATCAGAGGAGGAGCGGGTTCCGCTCAGAAATTTGCTTAAAAGAAAATACTTTTGGCTGCTGATGGTGGTAATGTTCTGCGCCGGTGCGTCAGAGATGTCGATGAGCCAGTGGGCGTCCGCTTTCGCAGAGAAGGGACTACAGGTATCAAAGACGGTGGGAGATTTGGCTGGTCCCTGTGCTTTTGCAGCTCTTATGGGAACCGCCAGAGCTGTTTACGGAAAATACAGTGATAAGATTCCGCTTAAGAAGATGATGATTGCAAGTGCCGGTCTATGCATTGCCTGCTATTTGCTGACTTCCATAGCTCCGAATCCGATTGTGGGGCTCATTGGATGTGCGGTATGTGGTTTTTCTGTGGGAATCTTTTGGCCCGGTACCTACAGTGTTGCGGCTTGGAATCTGCCGGGAGCGGGTACGGCAATGTATGCATTAATGGCGCTGGCAGGAGATTTGGGATGCTCCGGTGGTCCTACTCTGGTTGGTATGGTGGCAGATGCTGCACAAGGTGATTTGAAGAAGGGCATTTTAGCCGCGACGATTTTCCCTGTAGTGATTTTTATGGGAATACTGCTTTTGAAGGAAAAGAAAGAATGCTAGTAATACCGTCCCTGTTAAATCCGTATGGTCCCCATTTCTGCCATTTCCCCTGATGCTCAAAGCCTGTTTCAAGGCAGTATTTTTCGATGGCATTGCTTAAATAAACCAGAACATTCTCCCGCTTGGTGGAGAAATAAATCATGGGAGTGTCGTGATTGGATATGTGGGGCTTTAGTGTTTTGATTCCCTGCATGGGGGATGCGTGATAGTACATAGATAGTCCTCCGGATAGAGTATTTTTACGAGAATTATATCATATTTCCGCATATGGAAAAGTAAATGAAAGATATCAAAGAATATAATAAAAAATACTTGACGAATGTATATGTATAGATGTAGGATGATTATATCGGAGAAGCCTTGGGAAAGGACAACATATGAAATACAATTACGACGACGAAAATGCAGCAAATGAACACAGGGTGGAGGAAGCTGCCCCCAAGTATTTAACCAGGCAACAGGGGGAGTACACCTTAGAGGATTACTACGATTTGCCGGAGGATGTGAGGGCAGAACTGATTGATGGAGTATTTTATTATTTCTCTGCTCCCACAGTTAGTCATCAGGAAATATCAGGTAATATTTACTCGCAGCTGGTAGAGCAGATTGGAAGAAAGAATGGAAAGTGCAAGGTTTTCTTTTCGCCCATTGATGTACAATTAGATTGTGATGACAAAACCATGGTGCAGCCGGATATTCTGATTTTATGCGACAAGGACAAGCAAAAGGAGCATGTTATTTATGGCGCTCCGGATTTTGTGCTGGAGGTATTGTCCCCTTCCACCCGCATCAAGGACTTGACCATCAAGCACCGCAAGTACCTAAACGCCGGAGTGCGGGAGTACTGGATTATTGACCCGGCGGAGAAGCGACTTATCACCTATGACTTTGAAAATGGGAAGACTGTGGCAGCATATCCCTTTACGGAGGTGGTGGGACTTGGTATATATGATAAATTGGTGACGGTGGATTTGAGCGAGATTGCAGATATTTCATGATTATTTTACGAAGGATATGAAATTGTTCTTACCCAATCTATAATCCACAGTGGATTGTAGCTCGCCCAGCTGGTTGCGCCACGCATCTATTCGAATACCAACTTGGGTTGCACCCAGACATTCATAAACATGTCTGGCACGTTCGTTCTTCAAGTTGGTATTAATAAGGATTGTCTCATAATTCATCTCATCAAAAAGAGCGGTGAAAAGCATGCTCAGTAGAATTTTTCCAAGCCCCTTATTTTGTTTGGAAAAGTCGCAAATCTTAATGCCGATTTCTGCGGTTTGATTTCCTAAATTATAATAACTCATTTCACCGATGGGAGCAGAGTCCAGTTCGATAATCAGTCTGCGATGAGTGTCATCGGAATCCTGCTGAATTTTCTGTGCAATGTCCTGAGCTTTTTCACCGGTTCCAAGCGGAAAGCCTGCATGTGCCATAATTTTTCCATCATTCCACCATGCTTCCAAAAGAGAGGCATCCCCCACAGTGGCATTTCGTATCAATAAATTTTTATATTGTAATAGCATATTATCCCCCATAAAAAAGCATTATTTTGAGAGTATTTTCTCATAGAAATTGTAACATATCTACTTTATATTTGAAAGATATTAAAAAGTATACAAAATAATATTTGACAAATAAATATTTATTGATATATAATAATTATATCGGAGAAGCCTTGGGAAAGGACAACATATGAAATACAATTACGACGACGAAAATGCAGCAAATGAACACAGGGTGGAGGAAGCTGCCCCCAAGTATTATGGCAAACGGCAGGGGGAGTATACCACCACAGACTATTATGCGCTGCCGGAGGATGTGAGGGTAGAGCTGATTGATGGTGTAATCTATGATATGAGTGCGCCTTATACTACGCATCAAGAGATTGCCTTGGAAGTGGCTCGTCAGCTAGCAAACCAGATCAAAACAAAAGGGGGAAAGTGTAAGGTATTTGTATCCCCTATTGATGTACAGCTGGATTGTGATGACAAAACCATGGTACAGCCAGATGTGCTTATTCTCTGTGACCCGGATAAGCAGAAAAAGAAAGTCATCTACGGCGCGCCCGATTTTGTGCTGGAGGTACTGTCACCCTCCACACGTAAAAAGGACTTGACCATCAAGCACCGCAAGTACCTAAACGCCGGAGTGCGGGAATACTGGATTATCGACCCGGCGGAGAAGCGACTTATCACCTATGACTTCGAAAACGGAGAGAATGTGGCGTCCTATCCCTTTACAGAGGTGGTGGGATTGAGTATATATGAAAAGCAGCTTTCCCTGGATTTGCGGGAGCTGGCAGAGATATTGGAGGATTGAATGAAGGAGGCAGTGATGCCTCCTTTTACTTTGCCTTCTTTTTACATTACTTTATACTCATTTTACCATTTCATGGTAATTAATTTTACATTCCTTGTTTAAAATAATATTTGTCAGTGAAAACTTGAATAGAGGAGTGAAAAAATGAAAAAGAGACTTTTATCAATTTGTATGGCTGCCATGATGGCAGTGACTGTATTAACCGGATGTGGTGGTGCGGACAGTGGCGCCGGGGAAGTATACGTTATTTCCCGTGAGGATGGCTCCGGAACCAGAGGAGCTTTCGTGGAGCTTCTCGGAATCGAGCAGAAGAATGAAGCCGGGGAAAAGGTGGACATGACCATCGATACCGCAGAGGTAACCAATTCTACTTCTGTAATGATTACCACGGTACAGGGAAATGAAGCCGGTATTGGTTATATTTCTCTCGGCTCCATGGATGACTCTAAGGTAAAGGCAATCAAGGTGGACGGCGTAGAGGCTACCGTAGAGAATGTAAAGAATGGTACTTATAAGGTGGCAAGACCCTTCAATATTGCAACCACCACAGATATCAGTGATGCAGCCCGGGATTTTGTAAACTTTATTCTTTCCACAGAGGGACAGAACATTGTAGAGGAGAAGGGCTATATCAAATTAGACGGTACCCAGGCTTTTGTTTCCAATGGTGCTACCGGTAAGGTGGTTGTAGGCGGTTCCTCCTCTGTATCTCCTGTAATGGAGAAGCTAATTGAAGGCTATGCGTCTGTAAATAGTGGTGTAGAAATTGAGTTACAGACCAGTGATTCTTCTACCGGTATGTCAGCAACTGCGGATGGAACCTTAGATATCGGTATGGCTTCCAGAGCATTAAAGGACAGTGAAATCGAAAAAGGTCTTGTAGGTACACAGATTGCCATGGATGGTATTGCAGTTATTGTAAATAAGAACAATACAGCAGTGGAGAGCCTTACCAGTGAGCAGATTATGAAAATCTACACCGGTGAGATTACAAATTGGAGTGAAGTTCAGTAATTATTTGATGAGGTAAAATGACATGAAAGAAAAACTGAT
>CAZOSU010000049.1:0-11936 GCA_964582515.1 uncultured Acetatifactor sp.
GAGTTGCGTCGGAAGCGAACTGCAGGTTCATGGTACCGGTCATGGAGTTACCGGAGATAGCAACGTCAGCGTTCTCAACCTCGTCACCGTCCAGATAGACCAGAGAGGTAACAGCGGTGGCCACGTTCTGCTGCAGCGCGGTCAGGGAGCTGGAAGCCAGCTCGCCGCCCAGAGACAGGATACCCTTGTCATCAACGGAGAACATGTGCAGCTTCAGAGGAGCCTTGATATAGGTCTCGCCATCATCGCCTTCAACAACAGAGCAACCAGTCAGGGTTACAGCATAGCCGTATTCGTCAGCCAAGTCATGACCGGGAGTACCATCTACATACACGGCCTGCTGCTGATACTTCACAACCCAGTTTTCTTCGCTCTGATCAGCCAAAACGTTGCCTTCGGCATCAGTATACTGGAGGTCTTCACCTTCACCAGTAGTCCAATACACATTCTCCATAACAGGCTCGTACTTCAGGCCCTGCATAGCGGCAACACCGTAGATAGCGCCGTCGTCACTGATGAAGACCACGCGGACGCTCTGGATCAGGTTGACCAACTGCTCCCAAGTGAAGTCCTCGTTGCCCTTGGTGAACTGCATATAGCTGCCGCCGCCCTGAGTCAGCTCGCTGTCCTCAACACGGTTTGCAGCCTCAGTCTGCAGCAGCAGGCTGGAGCCGGCAGCGTTGGTGCGGAAGGCCAGGTCGATGGCGTAGCCATAGATGTCGGTAATGATCTTGTAGGAAGTAGCACCGGCATCTTCCGTAACGGTAACAGTATTCAGCTCAACCAGAACCTTGTTCAGATAGTAGCCGGTCACAGACACCTCGATGGTAGTGTCAGCAGTATCAGGATCATTGTCATGGTCGCCAGTCACACTGTACGTATAAGTAGGTTCAGCAGCATTGGTGGACATGGTGACATTGATGGTCTCGTTGCTCAGGTCGATGGAGCCATAAACAACATTGACCTTCATGGAGGCATCAGCAGAGTAGTTGCCGGAGAACAGAGCGATGTCGTGGTAGATACCGCCGCCAATGGAGATGATGGGGGTATTCAGCAGGACGCCGGCTGCAGTAACAGGAGCAGTATCAGCCAGAGTTTTAATGGTACTAACAGAGTAGGTGGTGCCGTTACGGCTGTCAATGATGGTGAAGTCATTGGCATTCAGCAGCGCCGCCATGGCGTTGGTAACAGCAGTATTCCGCTCGTCGGAGCCTGCAGTAGCAGTAGCAGCAGTATTGGCATAGCCAACAGAAGAGGTGATCTCGCTGCGCATGGTGAACAGAGTCGCGGCAGCAGCCTTCAGAGTGGCTTCCAGAGCAGGAATGTCGGTCCAAACGATACCATCAGCAACGATAGTGCCGTTACCGAAGCTGATGTCTTCAGCCTTCAGGCCTGCATTCTGAGCAACGCTGACAGCCAGCACAGACTGAACCATCGCATTCTCCAGAGAATCAGCAATGGCATCCAGATTAGTCAGAGCGGTCTGGATAGCAGCCACATCAGAGTCAGAAATGGTGTAATCAGCAACCAACTCCTTGTTGATCAGGATGTTGGCCAACTTAACGGCGTCCACACGCAGAGAGGTGGAAGCTTCGCTCTGAGAAGAGGTGATGGCAGAGCTAACAGCACGCTTGGCGGTACGCAGAGCCATTTCAGCAGGAGTCAGAGCGCTGGTGGTACCGATGGCGCGGACGCCCCAAGAACCGGTGGCAGACTCAGCAAAGCCGTTTGCATCAGGATTGTAAGTACCGTTGATGACGGAGTCGGTGCTGAGGCCAGACAGACGGCCGTCAGTGCCGTAAACAGGGGTCTGCAGATAGGGAGCGGAACCGGCAGCGCCGTTCAGCTTGTATGCAGGCTTGACCAGCACATCCTTGTCGGTGGTGATGGTGTGCTGATAATCATACTCTGTACCGTCAACGGTATAGGTACCGGCAACCGTATCGATTTTATCGATCTTCTCACCAGTTTCGGTGTCATAAACATCACCGACAGCCTTAGGATAAGTCTCGCTATCAGAGTACTCAATATACTGAGCTTTCTCGTACTTACTGTTAGCAGTATCCAGCACGATGTTCAGGCGGGCGGGGGCCAGAGCGACAGAGTCCAGATGGTAGCTGCTGTGGCTCAGGTCTACCAGGTTGCCCCAGTAGTTGTTTGCTGTGGGGAAGCTTACGCCGCCGGTGGAAGTGGTAATGGAGCCCAGGTCCTGCTGGGTACGCAGAGCCATTTCCAGGTTACCGTTGGAACCGACGGAGGTAGTAATGCCGGTGACTTCAGGGGCAGTGGACAGGGTGAACCACGCATAAGACGAGGAAACAACCATGACACTGGCGACCAGAACCATCGCAACGGCAGCTACCAGTTTCTTCTGAATAGACTTGTATTCAGAATTAGATTTAGCCATTTTGAATCAGTCCTTCCTAAAATTGTTGATAAATTGATTTTGCCTTTCGGCGCTATGTCAACATGATCTTTCCGCGGGAGTGACGCGCAAAAATCATAATTGCATACGGTTATGTATGCCCATTGGGAAGATCAATCGTCCCAGAAGATCAGCATATCCCAGAAGATATCCCAGAAAGTGCCCTCTTCTTCCGATTCTTCCTCTTCCAACGCGTACTGCATCTGCAGGCCAAGGTGGCCGCCGATGCGGTCATCGATACAGTCGGGATCGTCACCTTCCAACCATATGACTATGGTGTACTTGTGTGTCTCCCCCGGCGAGATATCCCGGTTTCCTTCCGTTGCCAAGATCAGATCGTTGGCAAAGGATTGCGGCGTGACCCGGTAATAGGTGGCGTTACCCACCGTCTTGATCGGATCCAGATACTGATCCGGATCCTCCGCAAGGGTCATCACCGGAATATCCAGATATCCGTGGGTCGTATCCTCCGGTGGAGGTACTGTCTGCGGCTTTCCATCCTCCGTTGCTTCCGCGTACAGGTGCATCGTTCCTTCGTCAAATACGATCACCCATGCCGCAGAGGAACAATCCTTACTCTCGCCGGTGACGCACAGCTGCCACTTGTACTTGGCGCGGCTTTCACCTTCATTACGAAGATAGTAGGAATACGCAAAATAGCCGAAGCCATTATGCTGACCCTCATAGTCATTGATATCCGCACCCAAATTCGTAATGGAGATACAGGGAACATCCGTTGCCGCTTCGCAGAACAGATGGGTGGATGGATTCTCAAAATCGATTGTCTCGCTGAGCGTAAAGCCATGGTCGAACAAGTGGTCCGACAGCGTGACCGTAAAGTAGCCACGAAGCTGCGCGACCATGGACATGGCAAGCAAAGACGCGATCAAAAGCGCTGCCGCCGCAAGCGTCAACCACAGGCCCTTTCCTTTGAAGAGCCACAGGAGCATGCCCGTGCGCTTGTCAAAATACAGACCCAGAGCCGAAGCTGTCGTCTCAAAGTCGTATTTGCTTTTCAGTCCGGCCTCTCGCATCTGCTTGCGCAGCTTTTTCCGTTCGGCCTTGATATATTTGACTTCTTCGCGGGTCAGGGCCACGCCGCCCCGGGTCCGCCGGAACAGCTTGAACACCGGCTCGCGATCTACGCCGGCCTGCTTGCCCCCGCTCATTGATGCTGCCTCACGATGGCGTCACGGATCATTTCGTCCTCCATCACCTGTTCGCCGGTGATGGGGCCGCTGACACATTCCGCACCGTTGTCAAAGAGCCATTTACGCATATCCGCGGAGTCTACGCCGCCGCCCCAAATAATGAAGCCCCAAGCGCGGAATACTCGCACGATATCCTCCGTCTCCTCCTTCATGCAGACCTCCGGCGCCAACCGCAGATACTTGAAGCCAAGCTCCTGCAGCTTCTCCGGTTCCCAGCTTTCCGGGTGGAAATTGTCCAGCACCAAGTCCATTTCGTTACGCAGATAGCGGGAAATGGTCTCCTGCGTGGTCTTATTGGCCTGCAGGACGCATTCCTCGGAGATGGTGAATTTCAGGGCCGACTTTTCAATGGGCTGATCTTCGTACAGCTGATTGATGCCCTTCAGGCGGCTGCCTTGTGTGTAGAAATCGTCCGGCATCTGCAGCAGGATGCTGCCGTTGCTGAGCTTGCAGTTGCCCATCCGCAGGATGGTGTCCGCGGCTTCGTACATGAAGTAGAAAGCCACATCCGTTACAAGTCCAGTGGTGCGCAGCATGGGCGCGATGTCCGCCAGCCGCTCCACCTCGCCGGGACGATCCAGAATACCGCTGAACCAGGGGGTGGCCTCGTAGCCGATGATGGCTCGCTTCTGGGCCATGATGGGCCGGTAGGACAGGCCCATGACCCGATCCGGCGACCGCTCCACTAAGGTGATGGTCTTCGGCAGGGTCAGCGTGTAGTGTATGTATTTTTGATAAACCTCCCGGCACTGCTCCTTTGCCGCTTCCAGCACAGCGATCAGATCCGGGTTCCAGAGGGTGCCGGATTGGCTGACCAACAGGGTGATAGCTTCGTCAAAGGGGTTTTCAGACCGGGTACCGGATGCCAGCACATCCAGCTCCAGCGCCAGACCCACGATCTGGGCTGCGGGGCTGATCTGCTGGCCCTTTCGGCCATCGGGATAGCCGCTGCCATCCCAGCGCTCCATGTGCTGCTGGCAGCATTCCCGGATCATGAGCCAGGGGATATTCTCCGTCGGCTGCTCCTCGAAGGTCTCCTTCTTCCAGAACCGGGATTTTGCACCCCGGACCTGCAAGGTCGCCACAAGGATGCGGCCGTCGCTGGTGTATTTGCGGAACAGCTGCTGCTCTTCCTCTTTAAAGTCCTCCTGCCAGAGCTGATACTCCGGCGGGACCAGTGCTTTGCCAAGCTGGTGGTACATGCCGCATTTGTAAATAACGTCGGCATAGCGGCCATGGATCCGCTCCTGCCCTTCCGGGGTCTGCTTGGCAAAGGACATGGCGCACGCCTGAACAAACAGCTCCCGGGCATAGGCTGCTACCCGGACGGACTGCTGCCGAACATGGGGCACCAGGCCCTTAAACGCCGCGTCCCAGGTGTCGTATTCCACCCGTTTCCACTTCAGTTCCTCCACGGTTCGCTTCCTTTCTGACAATTATTCCTGCGTGTCCTCTTCAGTCTCAAACTCGTCGTCCTCAATATTGTAGTCCACCAAAGGTGTGTCGTCCTGCTTGTTCTTATGCTTCTTGTAGAAGTATCCGGCAATGATGCCGATCAGCGCGGCGTTCAGTACAAGGCTGACGATCATAATGATCAGGATCGCCGTATGGCCGGGCTTGTTGCAGAAGGGATAGTTGGGCTCGACTTCGACCTCCACTTCTTTCTCCACGACCACCAGCTCACCCAGTTCCTCCAAGCCCTTCAGCAGAGCTTCCTTGGCAGCAATCAACTCATCAGCTGCCGCGTCCGCTGCTGCCTGATCGCCGCCGGTACGCTGGATCCGGGCATTTTCCAACGCTGTCAGGAAACTGCTCCACAGCCCTGCAAGGGCTTCGTGCTTGTCCATGTCAGCGGCGCTGTCCAGCGCAGCCTGAAGCTTGCTGTAATCCATGGCCACCAGATTGGCCAGCGCCACCTTCAGATCCTTGGTGGCCTGATCCACCTTGGACTGACTAGTGCTGGTCAGCAAATTCTTGCCGTTGGTCACAGCCTGAGCCACAGCAGCCCAGGATTCCTTGGTGTAATCATAATATGTAAGATTCTCCGCGATCTGGATCTGCTCCTTCAGTGCGGAAGTGTCCGCGTACTTCACAACGGGATTGGTGGGCTTGGGTTCCGTGGGATTCGGATCCGTAGGCACGGGATCATCGGTGCGCACGGTCACGGTGTGCTTCAGCGTTTGCACTTCACCGGGAACGTTGCTGCCTGGTGCCGTCACCGCATAGCGGAAGGTCACAGTACAGCTGCTGCCCTTGGGCGCGCCGGAATGGACGGTAATGGTGATACCGATCTTGCCCTCCACACCGTTTGCGTCTTCGGTGTACAGGAAGATCCGTCCGTTTTCCACAAGACCGCTCATGCCACTGCCGGAAATATCATATTTGATGTTGCTGATGATGGACGGATCGGAAAACACGATCTCGCCCTCGATCGCGCAGGCATCGGAATAGTCCAAATAAAAGGTAGCCGTCTCCTCCGGGTCCAGCACCATGACCACTGCGTTTGCCGCAGGTACACAGGCAAACACCAGCGCAAGGGCCAGGATCAGAACCAGACTCCTGGATATCAATTTCATAGAACCTGTTTCCTTTCGTTCGCCGTTACAGAGGGGTTCTGTAGCTGTCCCGTCTGACATACTTTTCACAGATCAGCTGCGCGTCCTCGGCGGTCACCGCACCGTCCCGGTTGGCATCCGCAGCCAGCAGCGCATTACCGGTCAGCTCAGTGGAACCGGCAGCATGCCGGGCGATCAGGCTGGCATCCGCCGCGTCAACGCGACCATTGCCGTTAACATCGCCAAGCAGGATAATAGTGTAAACCTTGTCTACGCTGCCTTCGTAGTCATAGTTTGTGGCAGATGCCGTCATGGTTGTGCCGTTGGCAATATAGCTGCGGCCATCGTTTTCGAATGTACCTGTAAAGGAATAGGCAATGCTTTCAATTCCATGCTCCGCTTTTGCTTCATCCGAAAAATCAATGGGATAAGAGACCAATTTGGACATATCGGCAGCAAGGATTCCCTCCACTGCCACATCCTGATAGATCACATTGCTCTCAGCATCCAATTCGGTACCAAGGAGCTTGCCGCCGGTGGTGAACTTAGGTTGGGTTTCGCCAAAGTCAGGGGTCTTAGTAATCAAATAGTAGATATAGCCGCCGCTTTCGTCCATCCAGTCCACTTCGCTGTAAGGACTGACTGCGCCAACATATTTGGACTTATTAAACCGGGTCTCCACAAAAATGGCGCCCTTTCCGGTCAGCTGGATCTGATATTCGCCAAATACGATATCCGAATTGCCGCTGAGCATGATCTCCGCACTCAGTACAACGTTTTTCGTCATTGTATACCGCTGGCCGATGGAAACAATGCAGCCACGCTCGCAGACATCAAAAGCAGCCTGCAGATCATCACCGGAATACAGCTTTTCGCCATTCAGCGCATTTGTAACGTTAATAAAGCCTGCAGCGTCCGCAAAGAACGCACTGCTGTCAGCAAACAGGATCATCAGTACTATCGCAAGGCAAAGAACACGCTTTGCCCATTTTAGAATCGTCTTCATGTTCGTTTCCTCCCTATGGCCGCCAAAACCGGTTTCCGGTGCCTCGATTCCGAGGGCGGCAGTCCGCCAATTTACATACTCCTAAACCTATATACGCTATCATAATACCACAAGTTTTCTCTTATTGCAACAGGCAAAACGCTGGTAATTTTTTCTTTTTTCTTTTTCAGCCACTCTATTCTTTATATATATTGAATAGTATCGACAATAAAAAAGCCCCATTTGCCGGGCAGGCGCGGAAATACATCCCGCCGGGCAAATGGAGCTTTGATCTCGCAGAATCAAACCGCAAAATATTTTTGATAAAGTTTCTTCATTCTGCCGTAGATAAATTCCAGACCCTTCGCGCCATCCAGGTCGCCGGTGGCATAGGCTTTCATCAGCCGTCCGTCTTCGCAGCACAGTTCATCGTGCAGCGGCGTAAATTCGTCCAGCAGGAATCTTGTATACTTGACCAACCGCAGATCTCCAACCAGTCGGTACTCCTTGGAAATCGTGTCCACAGCCACGCTGTAGCAGTCCTTGATGGCAGAGATCAGCGCTTCCCTTTCGTTCTTCTTTGCGAACACAAAGGTAGAGCAGATCAGCGCGCCCTCGCTGAGTTCGGCAATGGAATTGTGGCTGTCCGTGGAACCCACGATGGGGTATCGGATCCCTTTGGCCTTGTCCTCGTAGTAACGGATGGTCTGCAAGCCGTTTTGCTGATAGTACCGCTCGCCGCCCAGCACCTCAAAGGCGTCAAAGGGATGGGTCTGGGTCATATATTCGCAGAAGCTCTCCGGCACCTGATAGGGGCCCACGACCCAGTAAGGATGGGCAAAAATACCCAGGCCGCCGGCCTTGCGGATATGATCAAAGATCCACATGCAGGCGGCATAGGTGAACTTTTCGATCCCCTCCGGAATATCTAGCTGCGGGATCAAGTCATTGACCTCCTGCCGGTACTGTTCCTCGGTCAAAATCGGCGGCACATCGGAAATGATAGCTCTGCGGCAGCTTTCCTGATTCTGCGCGCTGTTTTCCAGAAGACCGTTGATGCTGTATTTGCCGCCGAAATTAACAATGTGGATATCGTTACCCGGCAGATGAACCTCTTCGCCCTCCACCAGCGTCATCTCATGCGGAACATCTTTGTACGCGTCAATGGCTTCCAGCGACGGATAGTACCGCCGATGGTCGCTGACCACCATAAAATCGTAGCCGTTCTTCCGATAGTTCGCGGCGACAATAGCCGGCGCCTGCTTGCCGTCGGAACGGCAGGTGTGCATATGCAGATCGCCCCGGAACGGATACCTTCCCCGCATATCCTCCGCCAGCGCGTACACCGACAGTGTCACCGTCTTCTTCCCTTCCTGCTTCAGGCAGATAATGTACTCGCTTTCCTCCGGGAACACATGCGCCAGCCGCAGGCAGCCATCGGCATCCGGCACAGCCCTGTAGGTGTGGATATTTCCACGCTCTGGGTAGGTATCCGGTCTGCCATGGGCCATGGACAGGACCTCCAGCGTGTATTTCCCAGAGAATGCCACATGGGCACCCAAAGGCTTGATCGTAATGAACACAGGCTCCCCTATCAAAAACACCTTGGGATAAATATCGTAGTCATGCAATGTCTGTTTCATAAGCATCCTCCAATTACTACTGACTCCGAAAATATCAGCCAGCTTTCTCACTCCGAAAAAGAGAAATCGTACAGCGAAAAGCCTTCCCCGTTAAAATCGAACCAAAGCGGCTTAACCCCTGTCAGGCCGCTGACATCGAAGGTGTACCTACGGATCTCATCCCCTGCCACCGAGCAGCTTCCGCAAATACGGTTTCCCTCCGTCCGAAGGCGAATACTGCCGTTTCCTTTTGCCGTCACGGTGCAGCGGCTCACGCCCTCACCGAAGTTCAGGTACTTATACTCCGCCCAGGGCAGCATCCTGCCGTCTTTGCCGGAAACGTACAGCCATTGACGCATTTTCCCATCTTCCAGTTCCATCCGGATGTGAACATTTCTGTACATCCTGCAGGCGCAGGACGCAGGAATCTGTCGTCTTGCATCCAAAGGTTCCGATGGGCCGTTGCTGGTCATCTCCACTTCATGGATATGACCATCCGCATCAAAGAAGATGGGTTCCGCGCAAACTCTGCGCCAGTACTTCGTACCGTTGCAGGCTCTGTGGTAGAAAACATACCACTGCCCGTGGAAGCATTCGATAGATCCGTGATTATTCCATGTTTCGGGGTCACAGAGACTGTTATCGATGATCACGCCGCCCTTTTTGTATGGCCCAAGGGGATGGTCGGCCATCGCATAACTCAGGCATGTGGCCTTACCTCTGGACGTGTCGCAGTAAACCAAATAATATTTGCCGTTTCTTTTGCGAAGGGATGAACCTTCATGAAAGCCGTGCTCCGGCTCGGATAGAATGCAACGATTTACGGTAGATACATCAATCGTCCGCATATCCTCCAGCAATTTGGTGCCCCGCAACTCATACTGTCCCCAAAAATAGTATGCACTGCCATCATCGTCCACAAAAATAGCCGGATCAATACCGTCTCCGTCCGCAACTCGGATCGGTACCGGATCGGAAAAGGGGCCCTCTGGGCGGTCTGCCACAGCTACACCCTCATAGCCACCTGATCCACTGAAATAGAGGTAGTACTTTCCATTCTTATGGATTGCGTCCGGTGCATAGAGCCGCTTTCCCCGGCGCCAATAGACCTGACCGTCTTCGTGACGGTTTTGGAACGACGCTCCGTGATCCACCCAATGCTCCAGCTTCGGATCCGCGCAGGAAAACACTCTGTAGCCGAGGCTACACCAGAGATCTTTCTCATACAGATCCTGAGATCCGTACAGATACAGACGGCCGTCGGGCATAACATGGGCCTCCGCATCCGGGATCAGATATTCCGCATCCAACAGTGGATTCATTACAAGCCATCCTCTTGTCCATATTATTATCTAAGATCATTCTACAAAAGAACAAACCATTCGTCAATCAAATAAAGAGGTATATACTACAGAAAACACAAACTGCACAATCTGCGCTTTCGGTATCGTGAGAGATGGTGGTCAGATCTGTTTGCCGAAACAAAAAGGACATCCTTACAGACGTCTTTTTCGTTGCTAACATACATCTTAGATATCATTCTTAATACCAACCGAAATACGCTTGACTATATCAATTGTTTCTGGGATAATTAAATTGACTGAAAGGAGGATACTATGAAAAAAGCACTAAAAATCATCCTTATTATCGTATCGATTACCGCCATTATCTTTGGAGGCTTTATCGTTCTTCTTGTTGGGTCATATGAATGCGTAAAAACAGACATCAACCAATACAGCGATGATATCAAGCAGATAGCAAACGCTGCTGGATTTATGCCTGACCTCGAAACACTTACCGGATATACCGACATCGAATACACACATAAATTTCATTGCTATTCCATGTTCATGGGATTCTGCTCTGACGGATTTGCATTATTCGTTACATATGATGAAGATCAATACGAAACATTCAAAAATGAAGCGATATCGAGCCATACATTTCTTGAAGAACCGGTTCTTGAAGCAAGAGGTACATACGAATTGCCTGTGACAGAATTCGAGTACAATGGATACACTCTGAAAGTTGTCCCTGATGAAGAATACATAGATTTCTGCGCCTGCAAATCTTTCATGTTATTGGGATTCAATGACGAAGAATGCAAAATAGCGTATTTATACTATTATGATTTTGATATCGACTACATAGCAGAAGTCGGAGACGATTTAGAGAAAGAAATGCGTGAGTTAGTCGATACGGCATTCTCTTGGGTTAATTAAAAACACATACTTTCAAACAGAGGTATCGGTCAGATTTGTTTGCGTTTCTGTCCGGGAATGGACGGCAACTAAGGTGTTGCCGCCGTCTTTTTCGGCGTCAAGCAGCGCTAAGTGCGCGCTGCAATTAATTATTCAAATCTGGCCTCCCCTTTCCAAAACAAAAAGGACATCCTTGCGGATGTCCTTTTTGTTTTGGATCGTGTTGACAAAAAAGATACCATTTAGAAATTATCGCTTCGATGTCTTTCGGAAAGGAAATGCTGTTTTCCGTCATCCTCCGGATATAAATACTCACTAAAAGCCTGCGGGCCCATCTCCATCAGCTTTGCAAGATCGCTCTTATTGAGTAAAACAACCTGAAGACATGCAACAGTTTTGAACAGACTCATTTTGCAGCGTAATATTTCAACCGTTTCAACGATCTGTGGGAACTCAATAAACGCGGCGATCATTTCATCATCGGGTTCATCATTCTGCCATTCAAAGCTATGTCCATAGGTAATATGGCATTTATTGAACCGCGCAAACGATGCGATCATTACCAATTTATTAAAATACCAGCTGGCAATCTCTTGATCATCCAACTTTTCATCGGCGTGAACAAACATAATATACTCATTATATTGAGAGATTGTATTGGGTATGGGCGGCATTTTATAATCGCTTGCCCCCATAGTGACAAGCTTCCAAAAAGGGTATTTCTCGTTTGGCTTATATAAAAGAACATCAACATGAAATCCGTTGTCAACAATCGGATGTAAAATCATAGAATCGATTTGCTCAAAATATTTATCAAAGTGTTTAACAATTTTGTCCATTTCCTTTATTTTCATAATAACACCTCCTTTCTGATTGCATCATATCACACTTTGAGGTGTTTTTCATTATAAAAATACTTTTCGTCACGCGGAAAGCT
>CAZOSU010000050.1:0-8883 GCA_964582515.1 uncultured Acetatifactor sp.
GCGCCAATCGTCGTATCTTCATAAATTGGATACGTCTTATCAAGCACGGTAGGCGTACCGAAATAACCGTATGCTACGATAGAGCCAGAGCAGTATTCATCTCTCGTCTGCCCTGCGTTTGCCCAATCGTCCGCAAAGAAGTTGTACGTATTGATCGCTTGGCTTTCCACAAGCTCGTTCGTATCCAAATTATACAAATTATACACGAGCTTGATTGCTTTGTTGGAAAGATCGTCACCGGGCTGCATACCCATAATGACACGGTATTGCGTGCCGTCTACAAGGTTTGCTCTGCCGAGAGCTACGTTCGTCACGTTAGAATGAAGCAATACGCCCTTAGGACTGTTATTCTTTGCCGTCGAATAAATCATGTGGGGGCCCCACATACAAAGCCCTGCGCCGTTGAATACGGAAGTACAGTAAGCCGTGTCTTCCGTAAATAATCTACCGTCGGGCCAAGTCAAACCCGTGGAAACGACAACGCCGTTCTTCATGCCGTCGCCATAAAACATGGAATTGTTATAATTATTTGCAAAGAAAGCAACCGTAGGCATATTTTTACCCGTGAAATCGGCTACGAAATAATCGTTAAACCCATAGCTGCCGTCGTATGCAAGGTATGCCTGATCCGCCGAATTATTTTCATCGGTAGGATCGGGAATACTGTCCGTTTCACCGGGGTAATAAGCCCCGTCGACCAAATAACCGCTCGCCAAAATTACTTTTTGACCAAGCACGTCGCTATCTTGGGAAATAGTGCTGCCGCTTGCAAGCGTAACGCCGTACACCGTCATATCGCCAATGTCTTTTACCTCGCCCTTGGTAAACGTCCATTTCGCATATACGTTTTCATCTTGCGTAATGCCCGTAGTAGCTGTCCTTAGCAATGCCGTAAAGCATTTCGTAAGCTTCTGTGGGATCCATCCAGTTGTTTGTAGGGCCTGCTTCTTCTTTAGTTTCAGCACAAATAAAGGTTCTGCCCTCAACACGAGCAACGTCGTTAACAGCTGTTCTGTGGAGATAGCAATCCGGGAGAAGTTCTTGATTGAGTTTCACCATTTCGCCTGTAGCACAAGCCTCTGCGCGTAAAGCTTCGATTTGTTCATCACTGCCATCGATCCATACGACTTTATCCGGGTTTACAAGATTGAGCTTATCTTCAAGCCAATCAAGTATGCTTTTGTTGTTTGTTGGTGCGTTTTGAAGCATAATAATCTTCCTTTCGTAATTACATTTTTTAGAAAGTAGTCTAAAATTACTCCTTGTACTCCATACTACTTAATCTATTTTATTATACTTATTTTATCCCCATTTTGCAATAGATAGACAACATTTTTTACTTTTTTTTATAAAAAATAGCAATGCTTTGCTTTTCGACAGTATAAAATATTCCCTCGACTAAAGCCGAGGGAATACTTAACTTTTACTCTAATGACGTAGATACTGTTTCAATTAATAGTGAACATATCCACATTCACAGCTGCGACCGATACCAAAGATCTTCCAGAAGAAGCTAATGATCTTATAGATGAACTTTGAGAAAGCATTTGTCTTATGGCAAATACAGCCACATGAGCCTACGCCTTCACCGTCGTCAGTCTGATAAAGAACCTCTGAACAGCTATCGCACTTACCGTCGCCGTTATTGTCGGCATGGCCTGTTGCTGCGTATGTTTCTTCCGGACTTGTTGCTCCGTTCGGACAACGTAAGCACTGCTTATATCCGCTGTGTCCGCTTTCTTCGCAGGTTGCAGCCTTAGCCTTAACCATAACGTAATCTACGCCCTCAACTGCACCTTCAATATCGAAGCCGTGTGCTGTCATCGGGATAGTTTCATATTGCTTATCGCCACATCTTACGCAAGGATAATACTGTCTGCCTTCTTGTGAACAGCTTGCTTGCTTTTCAACAACCACTGCGCCGTATGAATGTCCTAAAGCTGCGTCGCCTTTTTCAATACTTACGATTCCGCAAACTGAACATTCCTTACGAACAGTACCGTCTTCTGTACAAGTTGCACTTGAAATAACAGTTGTTGCGTACTTGTGCTCTTCTTGATATCTTTCGGTCTTGTAAGCATCGCAATACTTACAAGTAATCTTATACTTAACGCCTGTTGAGCAGTCGCCGCCGATATATACCTTATTATCCTCATCCCAAGTATGCTCGCCGGTTGCCTTAACGAATTTTGTATCATAATAAGCACAGTTTACGCAATAGCTTATTGAAAGACCTTCATCCTGACAAGTAGGTTCTTTTATGTCTTCGTTGAAATCTGCAGGCTTATGCTTCCATTCGGTGATAACATAGACATAATCTGTCATAGTGTGGCCAAGCTTTGTGCCCTCGGCTGTTACTGTATCCGTTGCAGTAGCACACTTGTCGCAGACTGCTGTCTTTGTACCGTCTGCAGTACATGTTGCAGAGTTTTCATCGTAAACATAATTTGTGAATGAGTGAGGAATTTCGTTACCGTATTCACCATTACATACATCGCAGACATTCTTATCGCCGCAGGTTGTTGCAGGTGTCTGTGTTGAACAGTTATCGGTTTCTGTCTTACCACAACCGTTATCGCATACACGTGAGTGTGTACCGTCGCCGTTTGATGTCCAAGCAGCGTTTGTATAATCGTGGCCTGTTGCAGGATCGCCTGCTACTTGCCATACTAAACCGCAGGTTTCGCAAGTGTATTCGGTATATCCGTCTGTCGTACAGGTTTCTTCAACAACAAGCGGATCCTCATCCACGCAAATTGCACTTGTTTCGTTGCCACATACACACTTAAGAGCATGGCTGTGAACACCGTTTTCGTCTGTCTTGTTTATATATTCGCCTTTGAATGAGCATTCCTCACCACCTGCGATTACAAAATCGAGACCGTCGTATTCAACGCTATACTTAACTTGATTTCCGTCTGCATCAACAATACCTGTTGCTGTGCAATCGACGTTTTTACAGTATCTGCTGTGGTAGTTGTTTACAGTGTCGCAGTAGTATGCGCCTGTGAAGTTGTGTCCCGTTGCAGGGTAAACCGCATAATCGCTATTCTTAGTATTACAACGTGAGCAAGCTCTATGTAAACTATGTCCGTCCTCTTCGCAGGTTGCAGCCTTATACGCTACAGTTGCCCAATCGTGTCCGAGAGCTGCGATTTCAGTCTTTGTGATTTCTGTTGTGCCATTTTCATCGCTGAATATCTTATTACAGTTCGAGCAGGTGTAATATTCAACATTACCGGCTGTGGAGCAGGTTGCTTCAACAGCTTCAGTCTTAGTCATTTCATGACCTGTCTTACTGCCTTCATTTGTCCAAGTAGCACCTGTAATATCCTTACTTGATTCCTTACATCTTGAACATTCATAGTAGTATGTTGCATCGTTTACACAATCAGCAGGTGTTGCAAGATACTTAATATCCTCAGTCGTTGCCCAATCGTGTCCGAGTGCTGCCGAGTATCTGAAGGTAGCTTCGTCATCTGTACCCTCGCTTGATACGTTACATACAGAACATGATACGTAATACTTAGCTGCTGCCGTACAAGTTGCTGCAGTTGCAAAATATTTCTCTTCAGCAACCTGAGCATCCCATTTGTGGCCTGCTGCTTCACGAGAAGTCCAATAAAGAACTGTTTCGTCGTCATATTTGTCTACTTCTGTACCTGCACTCACATCACAGCGATCGCAACGGTACCAATATGTTTCAGCCTGTGTACATGTCTGTGTGCTTCTCTTGTAAACTGTGTCGATAGATTTTGTCTTGCCTTCATAGGTATGACCGAGAGCAGGTGTGTAGTCAGCGTTCCATGTATATGCACACTTATCGCACTCGTAAACCGTGTAACCCTCAGTGAGACAAGTAGAAGGAGCGACACCGCTTTGCATCTTCCAATCTTCGCAGCTTTCTGTCTTTGTTTGTGTACAAGCTGCGCCTGTGTTTGCATCTGTGTTCTGGCAAGTATAGGTATGTGTACCATCTTCATTGCTTACAAGACTACCCCACTTATGGTCTGTTGCTGTGTCAGCCTTCTGGAAGGTAGCTTCTTTGTCTGTACCCTTGCTTGAAGCATTACAATCTACACAATATACATAGTATTCTTCGTTTGCTGTACAGGTTGCATACTTAGCAAGCTCTGCACCTTCATACCAAGTGTTACCTTCGTATGTATGAGGAAGCATTGTATCAGGCTTTTCGTATGTGCCGACACCTTCTGTTGTTGCCTTACAGCCTGCGCAATAGTAATAATATGTTTCGTTTGCTGTACAGGTTGCATCTGTTGCTTTGTGGAGATATTCGTCTGAGCACTCATATACATGCGGTGCAAGAGCGCCGTATTCTGTATTACACTTTTCGCAAACTGCTTTAGCTGTACAAGTTGCATTACCGCCTGAACAATTTTGTTCTTCGCTGTTACCACAAGCTGTACATGTAGCTGTGTGCTTGTCTTCACCGCTAATTGTTTCATAGGTGAATGTACAAGCTGCCCATTCGCCTTCTGTTGTACCTGTGCCGTAGGTTCCGCAACCGTTAGCACAAAGCTGCTGGTGCTTATCGTTATCTGCATCAATCTTATATTCGCCTGTGTACTTGTGGCCTGTTGCTGTGCCTGTTGCTACAACTACATATACGTGTGAACATTCCTTACAAGTATATGTTGTGTATGCATCCGTTGTACAAGTATACTTTGTGTAAACTGATTCGTAATCACAAGCGATTGTTTCAACTCTGCCGCAGACAGAACATGAGCGTGTCATCTCACCTGCCGCATCAGCTGTATTTGTGTCAACTGCTTTCCAAGCTGACCAATCGTGGTTTTCAGCTGCAGGAGTGTATGCACAAGCTGTACAAGTATGGCTGTGAGTTGAAGCGTTGTCTGTTGTCCAAGCGCCGTATGTACAGCTGTTTTCGTTACCTGTTGCTGTACAATTTTCGTTTACGCACTTTTGAACGTGAGTGCCATTGTCGTTTGATACATAGGCACCTGTGAAGTTATGGTTCCACTTTGAGCCTACATCTGTCCAAGTTGTGCCTGTGCTTGTTGTATCATTTTCAGCAGAGATATGGCAAGTTGAACATTCCTGCCAGTAAACTGCGTCGTTTTCGCAATCTGCTGCACTCTTAAGGAAAGTTGTTGTATCTGACCAATTGTGGCCAAGGCTTGTGTTGTTTTTAGTCCAAGTTCTGCTTTCTTCCGGAGTACCTGTTGTATCATCAGCACCCGAGATGCCACAAGTGCTACATACCTTCCAATAAACCTTGTTAGTTGTACAGGTTGCCGGATCCTTGAGATAGTCTTCGCTGTTATTAACTGTCCATGTATGACCGAGAGCATCGGTTTCTTTACCGTAGGTGATAGTTGTTTTACAATCGTTACAGTATGTGTCGCCTGTGTAGCCCTTGTCTGTACAGGTTGCAGCTTTCTTGTTTATGGTTTCTGTGTTGTCGTGAACGTCGGGAGCTGTTACGCCTGTAGTTGTCTTTGTTGCTGTACAAGGACAAGACCAATGAACCGTACCCGCTGTTACACAGTTAGCACCTGTTGTATCGCCCTGAGTCCAGTTATGCTCAACATTCTTAGTGCTCTTACAGGTGTTGTATCTCTTACACTTGATTGCGTGGTAGGTATCGTCAACATTGCCGAGAATGTTTGATTCTACATATTCGTGTCCGAGAGCGATCCATCCTGCGTGGTCAGCTGCATTTGCATCTTCGGCAGGGTTGTAGGTTATAACGCCGAAGTCATAGTTACAGTTGCCGCAATACTTTTGAACCTTTGCATTGCTTTCGCAGGTAGCGGCAGTTTGAAGAACATAGGTAAAGTCGCTGTGTGCTGTTGCTGTAAAGCTTGGCTGAATTGTTACGTCTGCTGTGATTGTAGCAGGTACATCGAGCCACTTCTCAAATGTATATGAATACGAAGCATCGGTTTCCTTAACGGGAGTTGCAACAGGATAGTCGGATGAAGCAAGTGCATTACCGTCTCTTACTGTTGCGGTGTCAAGTGTTGTACCGTCAGCGTTAACAAAGGTTACAGTGTGAAGCTTTGTCCATGTAGCATAAACTGTATCGCTTTCATAGAGACCATCAACTGATGTAATTGCAGTGCCGTCTTCAGTTTCCCAACCGTCGAATGCCCAACCGCTTCTTGTGGGGATCATAAGGTTGGTTGTGTCGCCATATTTGAACGGCTCACGAACCTTTGAGTAGCTGCTTGCGTAATTCTCATAATCTGCTAACTTATAAACACCGATATTTGAGTAGGTTGTAATAACACCGATAGCAGTTGAACCCATTCTTACTCTGAGCTTATAACAGCCTGCAGGAGTTTTGAACTTGATAGATTGTGTGCCTTCGGCTCTTGGGTAAATACCGATGTGCTGACTACTTTGAACAGTGTTGTTACTAAGATTGGTAGGACCTACAACAGCATTGCCGTCTGCATCGTAGCAGAAAATAAACATCTGACCGTACATATCAGTGCTGTTGTCAGCAAAATCTACATCAGCAGTAAAGATATATTCTGTTTCGGGTTCTACATCCATAGTGAAGCCGTTAGAGGTGTATGAAGTATAGCACTCGTTGTTTGTATTTTTAGAAACAGATTCAATAGTAACTGTACCTGCATCTAAATCGAAGCTAATGTTACCGCTTGCACCACCGCCCAATGTTGCTGAACCGGAGTAAGCTAAGCCTGAAAGCGAGAACAGGTTATCGTAACCGATATCAAGTGTCTTCTGTGTCCATTTTGCATAAAGTGGCCATGAAAGCTGAACAGGGTTATCTGAGGTTACATCAAAGTCAGGTGTACCATCGAAGTTAGAGTCAACCTGCCAGCCTGCAAATTCATAACCCTTTCTTGTTGGTGTTTCAATAGTACCAACAGTTCCGTTATATGAATATACCTGTCTGATATCAAGACCTGAAAGCCAATCTGTACGGGCAATTTCTGTTGCACGTTCTGCCTTGTAAACCTTGATGTTTGAGAAGGTAACATTACCTGCGTAGCTATTATTGTTAAAGTCAAAACGCAGCTCCATATACTTTGCGTTTGCGGGAGCAGTTACCGTGCCGCTGTTTACACCCGATGACTTACCGTCGGGACTGAAGCTTGCCCACGAGTCAAACGGCTGATTGTCTTCATCGTAGAAGAACAGGAACACTTCCGTAGTCTGTACAGAAGGGATACTACCTGTGGAACCACATGAAGTAGTCCATTCAATGGTATATTCCTTACCGCCTTCAACGGGGATTGCGTACATGTTTTGATTTCTTGTTGAGTTGCTGCTGTGAGCGGTTACAACCTCTGATGATGATGCGTATGATGCGATATAAAGAGTACCTGCATCAACGTTTGCAGTATATGAGTATGCATTACCGGGCTGAGTGTTTGACTTTGAATAGTACCAGTCAGCAAATGAGAAAAGGTTTTCAGCCTGGATGTCATACTTTCTTTCTTCGAGTGAGAAGGAATTAAGAGCTGAAACTGCTGCTGAAGCTGCTGTAGCATAACCGCTCGGGTTGTTTGTTGATGAGTTAACATAGTTGTTGGGGTGAGCAGCCATAAGATTCTTACAGATAGTTGCAAGGTCAGCAACGCTTCTTGTTGAATACTTAGCAGGGTTAGCCTTAACTGTAGCTACAAGATTTGCAGCTGTGGTGTAGGCAGTTTTAAGGTCTTTCCAGTTGATAACATAAATCTTGTTAGACGGAGTTGCGGTTTTTGTATAAGTAGTGCCTGTACCCTGAGATGCTTGGTTACCGATCCAAGTCCATGTAGGTGTAATATCTCTGTAAAATTCTGTTGAAGACATTGTGCCTGTGAAAGCAAGATAGTTAGCAAAGAAGGTTGATGTGTTAACTGTCCAACAATTATCACTGCTTATTGTACCGTTGGTTGTAATAGCTTCAGTATTGGTCGGAGCGTTGATAACATACATAAAGTTAGCACGTGTATCGGAAGCGTACCAATATGTGTTTTGCAAAGAAAGACCTGTGGCAGTAGGATAGCTTGAGTATGTTCTTACGTTATAGCTACTACCCTTTGTCTGCACATTGAGCATAACACCTGTACGAGGTGTTGTGGTACCGTCATAGAGGAAGGTTGTTGCACCGTGGTACCAGCTGATTGTGGCAGCACTTGAGTCTTTAAGACTTACTGTACCTGTTGTTGCAGTTGCAGTATTACAGTCCGAAGAATAAAGAACGTTCTGATATGCAGCCTGCTCATAGCTGTCCTGATAGTCGCCGTTATAAGCCCAGTTAAGGTCCCAAATAGTGGTAACGCTTGTGTTGAAGCTGATGCCGTCAAGAAGGCTTGTATTGTAATCGGCAACATTAGTGTATTCAACAGCGTCAGCATGATTATGCTCAGGCGCAATAAACACCCAACAGCTCATAATCATAAGAACTGTTAAAAATAATGACAAAGATTTCTTAAAATAATTCTTTTTCATTTTGATTAAATCCCCCTTAAATTAAGAAGTTTTTCGCCGATATCTCCTTTCAGATATCGTACAAATTTAAAAGACAAATCGAAAGAATACACAAATCTTTTCCGAACACACCTGACCTCCTTGTGCTTTCGCCGGAGATGATTTCAGTTTTCTTCCATGGTAAAAGGGTATACTCCACCCTTATAATTACACATACTCATTATAGAATATTAAGAAAATAAAATCAATAGAATTTTTAATTTTTTACTTTTACGAATTGTTAAAAATTGGACACTCTATTTTGTGCAAGTTGTTTAATGTGTATATTGTTCGGTTGTGTGAGATAGAAGCGAGCGGCGCGACGTTTCCCGGAAGGGAACCGTGGGGTGCGAAGCACCCTCGCGCTGCTCGCGCAGCGGCGCCGAACCGCCCGGCGATGGGGACCATCGC
>CAZOSU010000050.1:8893-11902 GCA_964582515.1 uncultured Acetatifactor sp.
TTCGCAAATGTTTTGATGCGAATTTTATTTCACATTTTTGCGTTAGCAAAAATGCGTGCGAATTTTCGCACGCGCGGTTCGGCGCCCCCTGTTTTCGTGTGCTGAAGGCACACGAAAACGGTGGGGCGAGCTGCGCTCGCCCCACCCAAAAAGCAGCTAATTTGAGTAATAGTAATGTGTATTAAATCATATATTTTTTTAAGACATCTTGTCGCCTTTTTGACTTAACTAACACACAGTCAAAAAGAGAAAAGAAAGGGGATAATATGAAATCATCAGATGATACACGAGCTATTATGTTGGGCAGATACATAGCCTCAACGGGATGCACGGTAAGACAGTGTGCCGTTAAATATAAAATCAGCAAATCAACAGTACATACCGATATAACCAAAAAATTACCGCTTATTGATAAAGAGCTTTATGAAAAGGTTCGTAAGGTTTTGGACAACAATAAAAGTGAGCGACACATACGAGGCGGTCTTGCAACCAAAAGAAAATATTTGAAAAGCAAAGGCACCTGCATATAATATATAAATAGTATACGAAATTCGCAAAAAAATTCAGCTGTTCAAAGCAACCTTATTGACATATTTTGTGTGTTAAGCATTTTAAAAATAGGCTGTGTACCGATTTATGGTTGATTTACCCCTCTGTCTCGTCGTCGCAAGCTCCATATCGCTCGTTTTTTTGGACGACCAATGGTCGCCCCTACGGCACAATTAATTAGTAATGAGTAGTTAGCAATCAGCAATAAGGGTTTGCGACGTATTGTACTCCTTCCGTCAATGCTAAGCATTGACCCCACCCTCACAGAAGGCTTTCTTGGCTCCTTATTTGAGGGAGCAAATATTCAAACTCCTCACTCCTCACTTCTAACTCCTAACTTCCTTTACTACTCAACTACTCTACTGCTTTTCCGACCTCGTCAGTAATTTTGCATTTTGCACTTTGCATTTTGCATTTAAATATCAACCTTTTATTGGTACAGCGCCTAAAAATAATACTGCTGCCCTTAATTTTTCTTCAAAGCCTGCAAAGGATCGACATTTTCGCCCGAAACTATTGCTTCAAAATGTATATGGCTTTCCATTTGCGACTCACAAGGGATAACACCCACACTACCAATCACATCGCCTTTTTCAACGGTAGCATTCATACTAACGCTACTACCCTGTTGCAGACCGCAATATCTTCCTGTAAAACTTCCGTAATCAATTTCAATACAAAAGCCCCACGAAGGATCCGAAATAACCTTTGTTACCTTACCGTTACCGACAGAACAAACCGAGCTTTCCTGCTCTGCCAAAAAATCTATACCGTTATGCGTTCTCCAATCAGACATCGTTTCGTCGTAAACAGGAATATCAGCAGAATAATCCTTAATTATCTCACCCGTAACGGGATATACAAACGAGGTGTTTGAAAAGGTTTCGGTTGTAGCCTCGGTTACGGTATTTTGTATGGTCGTCGAGGTTTCACTCGCAGTTGTTTGTAAGGTTGTTGTTTCGGTTTTAGCTTCTGTTGTGCTTTCACCCGTCGTTGTTTTAATAATTATTTCAGTTGTTGTTCTCGGATCGGGCACATCCTCCTTAGTACCCTCAACAGCCTCGGTCGTAACAGTAGGTATATTCAAATCCTCTATCATATTCATAGAAGAATTATAAACGAACGCAATTGCTATAACTATTGATACGAAAGACAGCGCTGCCGTTAAATAAAAGCCTTTACCGGAAGAAATTTTTTCTAAAAAGTTTCTTTGCTTTTTCATATTTTTTACCTCTTTTAGTATATTGTAGTTATGTTTAGTATTAAGCCTTTGTTATAGTTTTATACAAAATAAAAATTTTTTCAATTTTTAGAACAAATGTTTGCATTTTGAAAAAGAATATGTTATAATGCTTTTGAGAATAAAACAATCAGCTTATAAATCAAGCTTTAAAATGAAAGGAAAGAAAGATATGAAACAGCCTTTAAATGAAACCCAAAGCAAAATTTTGGAATTTTTAAAAGAGCGTTCAGGAAACGGTGTACCGCCAACCGTAAGAGAAATCGGTCAAGCTGTAGGGCTTCGTTCCACTTCGTCCGTTCAATCAAATCTCGATTCACTTGAAGAAAAGGGCTATATTATGCGCGACGCTATGCACAAAAGATCCATTCGCATCGTGGGACAAGCAGAAAATGTTCGCCACGTTCCTCTTTTGGGTGTTGTAACTGCAGGTATGCCTATTTTAGCTGTTGAACAAATTGAATGTTATCTTCCGTTTACCGGCGCACATATTTCAAAGGACAAGGATATGTTCGCTTTGCGTGTTCGAGGCGAAAGTATGATAAATGCCGGTATATACGACGGGGATATCCTCTACGTTGAAAAAACACCTACAGCCGGAAACGGTGATATCGTTGTTGCTCTTATTGAGGACGAAGCAACAGTTAAAACCTTCTATAAAGAAAACGGTCATTTCCGTTTGCAACCGGAAAACGACAGTTTTGAACCTATCATAGTTGACGAGCTTATTATTTTGGGTAAGGTCGTTGCTCTTACAAGATACTTCTAAAGTCAAAACTAACAAGACGACTGCACAAGATAATTTATAATTTGTCTTTATTGTCGAAAATGACTTTAAATCTTTTTCTTAATTGACAAGGCTTCACTTTTTATGATATAATCTCAAAGTAAAAATTAAGTATATTTCATATTTGCTGTTCTTTGAGACTGACGGAAAAAGTGGAGCTTACCACATGAATCAAAGAACTTAATAAGCCGACCGTCTGGGCATCTTACGAACAGGTTACACACCTTAAGTAAGTGTGCCCTTTTTTAGTTTTATAAAACAATAAAGGCAGCTTGCCTTGTTTTAATTTCATAAATAAATTTCTTTCATTAAGGAGGTTATTCACATGAAAAAAGTTGCAATTCTTATGGGAAGCGACAGCGATTTGCCTGTTGTTTCAAAAGCAGCCGACACTCTTAAAGAACTCGGTATACCCTTTGAAATGCACATTTTC
>CAZOSU010000051.1:0-1567 GCA_964582515.1 uncultured Acetatifactor sp.
TAAAAAGAAGCTCCTTCAGAAACAGAAGGAAGGTAAGAAGAGAATGCGTCAGGTGGGCAATGTAGAGATTCCACAGAAGGCATTTATGAGTGTATTAAAGCTAGATGATAAAAAATAATAATTTGGAAATTTATATCCATATACCCTTCTGTGTAAGGAAGTGCAGATATTGCGATTTTCTGTCCTTCTCCTGCAGGGAGGAGGTTCAGGAGCGGTATATGGATGCCTTGAAAAAAGAGATTATGGCCAAAAGTAAGAAGTATCAGTCCTATGTGGTGCATACCGTTTTTATCGGCGGTGGAACCCCTTCCATTGTAAAGCCAGGGTGGATAAGGGAGCTGATGGAGCTTTTATATAGCAGCTTTACCATTGCAGAGGATGCGGAGATATCCATGGAGATGAACCCGGGAACCGTCAGTGAGGAAAGTCTTGCCATATACAAGGGGGCAGGGATTAACCGTCTAAGCATGGGATTGCAGTCTGCCGATGATGGGGAATTGGAGCTTTTGGGGAGAATCCATACCTTTGAGGAATTTCTGTCTGCCTATACCTCTGCCAGAAGTATGGGCTTTTTTAATATTAATGTGGACCTGATGAGTGCACTGCCGGGGCAGAGTCTTGTAAGCTATGTGGATTCGCTGGAAAAGGTTTTATCCCTGACTCCGCCACCGGAGCATATTTCTGCTTACAGTCTCATTGTGGAGGAGGGGACACCCTTTTATGAGGCTTATGAAAGGGGCGAGCTCAGCCTGCCCACCGAGGAGGAGGAGAGGCAGATGTATGAGGAAACGGAGAAGCGTCTGGAGGCTCATGGTTATTATAGATACGAGATTTCCAACTATGCTAGGAAGGGGTTTGAATGTAGGCATAATATAGGCTACTGGAGAAGAGAAAATTATGTGGGCTTTGGACTTGGTGCGGCCTCCATGGTGGAGAATAAAAGATTTTCCGGTGAGACGGATTTAGAAGCCTATATGGAGAATCCGGGTGGGGAGAAGGAGGTGACGCTTCTTTCCCGGAAGGAGCAGATGGAAGAGTTTATGTTTTTGGGACTGCGTCTTATGGAGGGGGTTAAGGAGCGACAGTTTTACCGGCTGTTTGGTAGAAAAATCGATGATATATACGGCGCTGTGCTGGAAAAACATGTGAAATATGGCCTGTTGTGTAGAAGTGAGGGGAGAATCTATTTAAGCCCTAAGGGTATTGATGTGTCGAATTATGTCATGTCAGATTTTTTGCTGTCTTAAAAAGGTAGACTTGCACAAATTGTGTCCACAGTTCATACAATACTATAAAGCATAAACCGGGATTTAAGCATGTGAAGCCTTTTCAGAAACCATTAACTGCGGCGGAAGAAAGATATTATTTGGAATGCTTAAAGGATGAGGATAGTAAAAAGGCCAGAGAAGCCAAGGATGTTTTGGTGGAGAGGAATATGCGTCTGGTGGCACATGTGGCAAAAAAATATCAGAATGTAAATGAAGAAATGGATGATCTTCTTGCGGTGGGCTGTATCGGCCTGATTAAAGCAGTGGACAGCTTCGATGCAGGAAAGGGAAGGCTTGCT
>CAZOSU010000051.1:1577-11829 GCA_964582515.1 uncultured Acetatifactor sp.
GTGCAGATGTATTGATAATGAGATTCTGATGCTTCTTCGGAATAAGAAAAAATCAGCCAGAGATATATCCATATATGAATCCATCGGGCAGGATAAGGAAGGAAATGAAATATGTCTTCTGGATATTATTGAGGGCACAGAGGATAATGTAACGGAGGACTTGGACAGACAGGATCTAATCCGGTGTTTGCAGGAAGCGGTGGATAAAATTTTAAGCCCCAGAGAGCGGCAGATTATCTGTATGCGCTATGGACTTGAGGGGCAAAAAGAGCAGACACAGCTGGAGGTAGGAGCAAAATTGGGGATTTCCAGAAGTTATGTCAGCAGAATTGAGAAAAAAGTACTAAATAAATTAAAAAACTATTTTGAAAATTTGTAATTATGTTATATAATGTAAGTATATAATTGTGCGAAAAATTACTAGTTATGGGGAAAAAGGGAACAAAATATGCAATTCGTAAAAGTGGAAGACTTAAAAATTGGCATGCGTCTGGCAAGACCAATTTACAACAAGCAGGGAGTACTTTTATTTGAAAGAGATTCCAGGTTATCTGAGCAGGCAATCAGCAGTATTCATAACTTTGGTTTAATCGGTCTCCATATCTTAGAGCCGGCAGAGCCTGTTCCGCCTATGTCCGAGGAGGATTTGGAATTCGAGCGTTTCCAGACAATGACAGTATTTGCATTGCAGGATGAGCTGGAGCACATTCTTGAGACCAAGAGAGTCGGCAAGCTTCCGACTTTGCAGGCCAGTGTAGTGAAAAAGTATGGTCATATGGATAAGAAGATTAATTTCTACCAGAATCTTCGAAGCTACAGTGATTTTGTATGTAAGCATTCTCTGAATGTGGCCATTCTTTGTACCATGATGTCGCACGTGCTGAATATCCGCATTGAGGAACAGAATAACGCAGTATTTGCGGCACTCCTGCATGATATTGGCAAGGTAGCTATCTTTAAGGAATTGGGAGAGGGTAAGGGAAGTCTGGACGAATTAGAAGACAGACTCCTTAATGCACAGCTTAGTAAGGTAGATATTATTGAGAATGCTTTTTCCCAGGGAACTGCGGTGCGTAGAATCAGCGCGCAGATAGCGAAGGCGCAGATGGAGATTCAAGAGGGGAAACCTATTACTGCAAAGCTCAGTGCGGCGGCTAAGATTTTACTTGTGGCAAATAAATATGACGAGATGACAGCCATGCAGGTAAATACAAATAAGACGGAGTCCGAGGTTTTGGCAATTAAGGAGCTGTTATCCAAGCCGGAATATTATGAGCCGGAAATTGTAAACGCATTGATTTCTTCTGTTCATATTCTTTTCCCGGGTGTGAGCGTGGAGCTGAATACGGGTGAGAAGGCACTGGTGCTTGTGGCCAATGAGTTTGATATCTTAAAGCCCATGGTACTGGTTTTCAGGGATAACAGCATTATCGATTTATCTGCGAAGGCAAATAGTGATATCGAAATCATAGATATTATGAAGACCCTGGATAATCGATATGTTTTAGATACTGAGGCACTTAAAAATGCTGGATTTTAATCTGGAGGAGAAGTAGAATGCTTTCTATTGAGGAAATACTTAGAAGTGCAAAGGAAGCGGGAGCATCGGATGTGCATCTGACGGTAGGTATTCCGCCCAAAATGCGTGTAAATGGTAATCTGATTACCATGGAATATCCTAAAATGTTTCCGGCGGATACACTGGATATTCTTTTGGAAATTATGACGGAGACCCAGAGGGATAGATTTGAGGAGCGTGGAGAGTATGATATGTCCTTTTCTATTCCAAACTGTGGAAGGTATCGTGTAAATGCGTATAAGCAGAGAGGCTCAGTGGCACTGGCTTTTCGTCTGGTAGGAACTAAGGTTCCGGCACCGGAGGAGCTTGGGGTACCGGAGTCCGTCATTGATTTATACCAGAGAAAGCGTGGTCTGGTGCTGGTAACCGGTCCTACCGGTAGTGGTAAATCCACCACTTTGGCAGCTATTATTGATAAGATTAACAATAACCGGGATGCACATGTGATTACACTGGAGGACCCTATTGAGTACCTTCATCAGCATAAGCTGTCCATGGTAAACCAGCGGGAAATCGGGCTGGATTCAGAGAATTATGCCAATGCACTCCGTGCGGCGCTTCGTGAGGACCCGGACGTGATTCTGGTAGGAGAGATGCGTGACTTTGAGACTATCAGCGTAGCGATTACCGCTGCAGAGACAGGACATCTGGTATTGTCCACCCTGCATACCATCGGTGCGGCAAGTACTGTAGACCGTGTCATCGATGTATTCCCACCGCATCAGCAGCAGCAGATTCGGGTACAGCTTGCCAACGTACTGGAGGCTGTTGTATCCCAACAGCTGATTCCCACTGCGGATGGGCTGGGACGTGTGGCTGCCTTTGAGGTAATGCATGCGAACCATGCGGTGCGTAATCTGATTCGTGAGGGAAAATCCCATCAGCTGGCATCGGTAATGCAGACCAATCGTAAAATCGGCATGATTACCATGGATGAAGCCATTATCCAGTTATTCTATGAGGGTAGAATTGACCGTGACATGGCGGTGCAGTTCGCACAGGATCCTGACAGCATGGAAAACAAAATCTAAAAGTCTGATTCTTTTACGGCAAAACCAATAAAATGTATTGGTTTTGCCGTTTCTTGTTATGGCGACGAGGAAAATGGGCATGGTGCTTGCACGAGTGAACATTTGACGACCGCTAATCAAAGGGAGATTCGCGAAGCGTATCTCGGCTCTGTTGTGTGTCTGACGAGGCATATTTTCACTTTACAAAATCAAATGTAAAAATACATAAGGAGGATATAGAATGTTTCGTTCTGTTTTAACGGGATGTCTATGTGGTGTGGATGCAAATATTATCCATGCGGAGGTGGACGTTTCTACCGGTCTGCCCGGATTTTCTATGGTGGGGAGTCTGAGCAACGAAGTAAAGGAAGCAAGGGAGCGTGTACAGGTGGCTCTGAAAAATACAGATTTTGACCTTCCGCCCAATAAAATCACCATCAATCTATCTCCCGCAGATATTCGCAAGGATGGTACCAGCTTCGATTTGCCCATTGCGATAGGTCTTTTGGGGTGTTTTGGACTCTATGAGGAGGAGAAGATGGACGGAGTACTCCTTTTAGGAGAGCTTGGCTTAAATGGAGAAATTAAACCGGTAAACGGAGTACTTCCCATTGTAAAAGCCGCCGCAAAACAGGGAATACGAGAGTGTATTGTACCGAAGAAAAATCTGGTGGAGGGTAGTGTAATTCCGGGTATTGTGGTCAGAGGTGCCGAGCATATCCGGCAGGTGCTGGATTTTTTGCAGGCGGATGGAGAAGAGAAGGAGGAGAAGCTTTCAAGAGGGAAATGTCGTCTGGAGGATTTCCTTAAGCAGGCAGAAAATACCTGTAGTCTGGATTTTTCGGAAGTTAAGGGGCAAAGAATGGCAAAGCGTGCAGCGGAGATTGCAGCGGCAGGCTTTCATAATCTTGCACTATCCGGGCCGCCGGGAGCGGGAAAAAGCATGATTGCAAAGAGAATTCCGGGAATTTTACCAAGCCTGACCATTAAGGAGGCACTGGATGTATCTGCCATTTACAGTGTGGCGGGACTGCTGACGGAGGAGATGCCTATGGTTACGCTAAGACCCTTTCAGAGTCCGCATCATACCATTTCCGGTGCTGCGCTGGTGGGCGGAGGCAGCAAGGTGCGACCGGGAGCCATTTCCCTTGCCCACAAGGGGGTACTTTTTCTGGATGAGCTGACGGAATTTCCCAGAAGTATTTTGGAGAATCTACGCCAGCCAATTGAGGATAAAAAGGTTAATATCGTGCGGGTACACGGAAACTATGCGTTTCCATCGGATTTTATGCTGGTTGCGGCAATGAATCCCTGTAAATGCGGATTTTACCCGGATAAAAATAGATGTACCTGTACGGAAAGTGAGCTGCAAAGATATCGTGGAAAGCTGTCCGGTCCGCTTATTGACCGTATTGACATGTATGTGGAGACACAGAGAGTGGATTTGAGTAGTCTTAGCAGGCGGGAGAGGGGGGAGTGCACTGCGGTCATCCGTGAGAGAGTATCTCAGGCCAGGCTTTTGCAGGAGAACCGCTTTAAGAAGCAGTCCATTCATTTTAACTCCCAGATGGAGGTGCAGGATATTGAGAAATTCTGCCGTTTGGAGGGGAAGGAAAAGAGTCTTATGGAAAAGGCTTATAACAGCTTAGAGCTCAGTGCCAGAACCTATCACCGGGTACTTAAGGTGGCTCGAACCATTGCGGATTTGGAGGGGGAGGAGCGGATTTTGGAAAGGCACATCAGTGAAGCATTGGCATATCGGTTTGTGAAAGGGTAAGAATATGAGAAAATATGATTATTTTCTGGACGCATGTCCGGGATTTGGGGACAAAACAAAAAATAGGATTTTGAAGACTGTTAACAATACGAAAGAAGTATATGATATGAGTGAGAAAGAATTGTACCGGCTGGTGGAGGCGGAAAAGGTAAAGTCTTTTTTACGGCACAGGGAAAACTGGAATTTGGAAGAGGAATATCATAAGCTTATGGAGAAGGGGATATGGATGGTGACCCTGCACATGGAGGAATATCCACGGCGTCTCAGAGAGCTTTCTCATCCGCCCTTTGCGTTGTATGTGCGAGGACATTTACCCCGGGAGGATATGCTTTCTGTGGCGGTGATTGGTGCCAGAGAATGCTCGGAGTATGGGGAGTATGTAGCAGAGGCTTTGGGAAGGAGTCTTGGCGAGCAGGGAATTTGTCTTATCAGCGGTATGGCACGCGGCATCGATGGTATCAGTCAGATGGCAGCTTTAAATGCGGGAGGAGCCTCTTTTGGGGTGCTTGGCTGCGGGGTGGATGTCTGCTATCCCAAAAGCAACAGACCTCTTTATGACAGGCTGCTTCAAAAGGGAGGGATTATCTCAACCTACCTGCCGGGAACAACACCAAAAGCCAGCTTGTTTCCACCCAGAAATCGTATTGTCAGCGGACTATGTGACGTGTTGGTGGTAGTGGAGGCCAGACAGCGCAGCGGGACCTCCATTACTGTGGAAATGGCTTTGGAGCAGGGGAAGGATGTGTATGCAGTGCCTGGAAGACTTACGGACAGGCTCAGTGATGGCTGTAACCGTATGCTGAAGGATGGGGCGCAGATATTTCTTTCTCCTAAGGAGTTTTTGGAGGAGCTGTCTATGCGGTACGGCACAAAGCTGGCACAGAATAAAATAGCTTCTGATATTATACTTCCGGAGGGTAAAAATTTATCGGAGCAGGAGCTTATGGTGTATCAGGCGTTAGACCTTTATCCTATGCCGGTGGAGAAGGTTTTGGAGAAGCTGCAAAGGAAAAAGGGAGCATCCGTACCAGAGCTTTCGGAGGTGATGATTATTCTCATGGGACTTTGTGTCAGAGGGGTTGTAGTACAAAATACCAGTGGCTGGTTTTCGAAATCTGTGTAGCATTGAAACACAAAATATGGTATGATGAGCCTTGCAGAGCTCTGTGCGTGCACAAAGAGCTCTATAAGGCGAAAAACCCACGGAGACGTCAGTCCACGTGGTATGATGAATTATTATAATGCCATATATACCCTAAATGCCCTGTGCTAAGAGGAGGAAGCAGTATGATTCGTGAAAAGACTAAAATTATTTCTATCGGCAATGTAAAAATAGGCGGGGATTACCCCATCGCCATTCAGTCCATGACAAATACAAAGACAGAGGATGTGGAGGCTACCGTAGCCCAGATTCAAAGGCTAGAGAAGGCAGGCTGCGAAATTGTACGCTGTACCGTACCCACCTTAGAGGCGGCAAGGGCCATTAGTGAGATTAAGAAGCAGATATCCATTCCACTGGTGGCAGATATTCATTTTGATTATCGTATGGCGATTGCAGCCATGGAAAATGGGGCGGATAAGATTCGTATCAATCCCGGTAACATCGGAAGCACGGATAAGGTGAAGGCCGTGGTGGATGTGGCAAAGGAGCGTAGTATTCCCATCCGTGTGGGGGTCAATAGTGGTTCGCTGGAAAAGCAGCTGGTAGAGAAATACGGTGGTGTGACTGCAGAGGGCATTGTGGAAAGTGCGCTGGATAAGGTTCGTATCATCGAGGAGCTGGGATATGATAATCTGGTTATCAGTATCAAGTCCTCGGATGTGATGATGTGTGTGAAGGCCCACGAGCTTTTGGCAGATAAGACTCCTTACCCCCTTCATGTGGGAATCACGGAGTCCGGTACGGTGCAGAGTGGTAATATTAAGTCAGCCCTTGGTCTTGGCATCATTTTAAATCAAGGCATCGGAAATACCATCCGTGTATCCTTAACCGGAGACCCGGTGGAGGAGACTAAATCAGCCAAGCTGATTTTAAGAACCCTGGGGCTTCGCAAGGGTGGCATCGAGGTGGTATCCTGCCCAACCTGCGGAAGAACCCAGATTAACTTAATTGAACTTGCAACCAAGGTGGAGAAGCTGGTGGAGGACTATCCGCTGGATATCAAGGTGGCAGTTATGGGCTGCGTGGTAAATGGCCCGGGGGAGGCAAAAGAAGCTGATCTTGGCATTGCCGGCGGTATCGGTGAAGGTCTTCTTATCAAAAAGGGGGAGATTATCCGAAAAGTGCCGGAGGCAGAGCTTTTACAGACCCTAAAGGATGAATTGGATCATTGGAATTAATTACAGAAAAGAGGGATGTGTATGGGAAAACCGTTTTTTGAAGTGTTCCCGTCACTTAGATTGGATGGTGCTGCTCATGATATTATGGAGCAGGCAGAGATAGAAAGAGTTTCTACGACGAAGAAGAAGGATTTTATCCGGATTTATCTTCATAGTAGCAGGCTGATTATGAAGGATGTCATCTGGGATGTGGAAAAGCAGATTAAGAGCCAGCTTTTCCCCCAGGCGAATCTGACTATTAAAATATACGAGAAATTCGAATTGTCTTCCCAGTACACGCCCGCAAAGCTCCTGGATGTGTATAAGGATTGTATTCTGGAGGAGGTGCGGGCCTACAGTAATATCGCCTATAATGCTTTGAAGGGCGGCGTATTTTCGTTTCCGGAGGAGCACAAGATAGTGTTGGAGCTGGAGGATACGGTCATTGCCAGAAGCAAGGAAACAGAGCTTTTAGAGATTCTGCAGAAGGTGCTGGTGGAGCGATGTGGATTTTCTGTGGGGATTTCTGCTACCTATAGAGAAGCAAAAGTAGGAAAGTATGCGGAGGATGACGCTCTGCGTATTCAGCGTGAGGTTGCGGAAATATATAATAGAGTCCAAAGAGCTGCCGGAGAGGATGCCTTTTCGGAAGGCTCGTCTGCTTCTGAGTCAAAAGAGCAGAAGCAGGAGGAGAAGCCTAAGGCAAAACAGACAACTCCTGTCAAGGAATTCAAAAAAGAATTCAAGAAGGATTTCAAAAAGGGAGATTTCCAAAAAGGGGGCTCCTTTGGCGGAAGCGTCAGAAGAAGCGACAATCCCGATGTTATCTATGGACGCGACTTTGAGGATGAAGCCATGCGTATTGAGGATGTGGTGGGCGAAATCGGAGAGGTTACCATTCGGGGGAAGATTCTGGATGTGGAGGTCAGAGAGCTTCGAAATGGGGAGAAATCCATTATTTCTTTTGTGATAACAGATTTTACGGATACCATTAAAGGGAAGATGTTTGCCCGCAATGAGCAGGTTCCGGAAATTACCGGTGGGCTCAAAAAGGGCGTATTTGTGAAGGTCAAGGGTGTTAGTGTGATGGATACCTTTGATAAGGAGCTGAGTATTCAGTCCATTGCCGGTGTTAAGAAAATATCCGATTTTACCACGACCAGAATGGACACTGCTGCAAGAAAGCGTGTGGAGCTGCATTGTCATACCAAAATGAGCGATATGGATGGTGTGTCCGAGGCCAAGGATATCGTAAAGCGTGCTTATAAGTGGGGGCATAAGGCCATTGCCATTACGGACCACGGTGCCGTGCAGGGCTTTACCGATGCAGGCCATGTATGGGATGATTTGTGGAAGGAAGAGAAGAATAAGCGTAAGGCTGCGGGGGACTCAAACCCGGACAGGCAGGATTTCTTCAAAGTTATATATGGTCTGGAGGGATATATTGTAGATGACCTAAGGGATATCGTTGTAGGAGAGCAGGGGCAGGATTTAGATTCCTCCTTTGTGGTATTTGATATAGAGACAACGGGCTTTTCTCCTATTCATAACCGCATCATTGAAATCGGCGCGGTAAAGGTGGTGGGTGGCAAAATTACGGACCATTTTTCCACCTTTGTAAATCCGGAAGTACCCATTCCCTTTGAGATTGAGAAGCTGACCGGTATTAATGATGAGATGGTAATTGATGCGCCCAAAATTGAAGAGGTTTTGCCGGAGTTTTTGGCGTTTTGTGAGGGCTGCGTACTGGTGGCACACAACGCCAATTTTGATATGAGCTTTATCATTGAGAATTGCAGAAGGCTTTCCCTGCCCACGGAGTACACATATATTGATTCCGTACCCATTGCCAGAATTCTGCTGCCTAGTCAGGCTAAGCATACTCTGGATGCAGTGGCAAAGACCTTGGGGATTTCCCTGGCCAATCATCATCGTGCGGTGGATGATGCAGAGTGTACGGCACAGATATTTGTAAAGTTTATCCCCATGCTTAGGGAGCATAAGGTAAATACCCTGAAGGAAGTAAATGAGCTGGGGAACTCCAGTGTGGAGCTGATTCGGAAGATGCCCTCCTATCATTGCATTTTGCTTGCTAAAAATGATTTGGGAAGAATTAACCTATACCGGCTGGTATCTCAGTCACATTTGACCTATTTTAACAGACATCCCCGTATTCCCAAGAGTCTGATTAACAAGTATCGTGAGGGCTTGATTATAGGCAGTGCCTGTGAGGCGGGAGAGCTTTACAGGGCACTTATCGATGGTAAGTCCGATGCGGATATTGCCAGAATTGTCAGCTTTTATGATTATCTGGAGATTCAGCCCTGGGGGAATAATAAGTTCATGACCCTATCGGACAAATATAGGGATATTAATACAAAGGAAGATATTTACGCCATCAATAAGCGTATTGTTTCCCTTGGAGAGCAGTTTCATAAGCCGGTAGTGGCTACCTGTGACGTGCATTTCTTAGACCCGGAGGATGAAGTGTACCGCCGTATCATCATGGCGGGCAAGGGCTTTGCCGATGCGGATGACCAGGCGCCTTTGTACCTTCATACCACGGATGAGATGCTGGAGGAATTTGCTTACCTTGGAAGTGACAAGGCGAAGGAAGTGGTCATTACCAATACCAATATGATTGCAGATATGATAGAGACCATTGCACCGGTTCGTCCGGACAAGTGTGCGCCGGTCATTGAGGACAGTGATAAGACACTGACGGATATCTGTTACAATAAGGCACATGAAATCTATGGACTGAATCTGCCGGAAATCGTGGAAAAGCGTCTGCAGAAGGAGTTGAACTCCATTATCAGCAATGGCTTTGCCGTAATGTACATCATTGCCCAGAAGCTGGTGTGGAAGTCTGTGGAGGATGGGTATCTGGTAGGCTCCCGAGGCTCCGTAGGCTCCTCCTTTGTGGCCACCATGTCCGGTATTACGGAGGTTAATCCTCTAAGCCCTCACTACCTGTGCCCGGAATGCCACTATGTGGATTTTTATTCCGATGAGGTACGTGCCTACGCCGGTATGGCGGGAATCGATATGCCGGATAAGAATTGTCCGCAGTGCGGACATAAGCTGATTAAGGAGGGCTTTGATATTCCTTTTGAGACCTTCCTGGGCTTTAATGGTGATAAGGAGCCGGATATTGACCTGAATTTCTCCGGTGAGTATCAGTCCAAGGCCCATAAGTACACCGAGGTTATTTTCGGTGCGGGACAGACCTTCCGAGCAGGTACCATCGGTACACTGGCGGATAAGACAGCCTTTGGTTATGTAAAGAATTACTACGAGGAGCGCGGCATTCATAAACGTAAGAGTGAAATAGAGCGTATTAGTGTGGGATGTACCGGTGTGCGCCGAAGTACGGGGCAGCATCCCGGCGGTATCGTGGTTCTGCCCATTGGACAGGATATTAACTCCTTTACTCCGGTACAGCATCCGGCAAACGATATAAACACGGAAACCATTACCACTCACTTTGATTACCACTCCATTGACCATAACCTACTTAAGCTTGATATTCTGGGACACGATGATCCGACCATGATCCGTATGCTG
>CAZOSU010000052.1:0-11753 GCA_964582515.1 uncultured Acetatifactor sp.
GTCATAGTAATAATCGGTAGCTGCCTGCGCACCCTGCTCTGCATAAATCTGGCGGAATTTCTTAATCACCTCACCGGGGCGGGGCATCAGCATACTCATAATCTTGGTATCAAATAAATCCCTGTAAGTAATGGAGTCCTCGATAAGCCCGGCTTCCACTGCATAATCCAGCATTCCCTTTAAGATTTCTTCCAGCTCCGCATCCGCAGGTGCTTCACACTCGCAAAGCTCCTCTAAGCCGAATAATTCCAATAATTTATTGGTGGTAAAAATCACATCTTCCTTTTCTACAAGGCCGGTCTTCACGCCATAGGCAACCAGCTGCTTAATCAGACTGCAAATCATATGTTTTCCCTCTTTCTTACAGTTTCATAGGACCGTTACCGATTTCTACCACATAGAAATCTGCTGCGTAGCCGATTTTTGCTTCATAAGCCTTGCCAACCTGCTGGATGAATGTATCAATTGCCTCATCCTTTACGATACTTACGGTACATCCACCGAAGCCTGCACCGGTCATACGGGAGCCAATCACACCCTCAACCTTCCAAGCCTCTTCTACTAAAGTATCCAGCTCGATACCGGTTACCTCGTAATCGTCACGGAGGGATACATGGGAAGCGTTCATAAGCTCACCAAACAGGGTGATATTATTTGCCTTTAATGCCTCTACTGCCTTGATGGTTCTCTGGTTCTCATACACCGCATGCTTTGCACGCTTCATACGCACGTCGCTCTTAATAATATTCTTGTACTGGTCGAAGGACTTCTCGTTTAAGTCACCTAAGGTAGACACCTTAGTCACCTGCTGAAGCTCTCTGAGAGCGGTCTCACATTCAAAACGTCTCTCATTGTACTTAGAATCGCCCAGACCACGCTTTTTGTTACTGCAAGCGATGACAATCTTCGCACCCTCAAGCTTGATAGGTGCGTATTCGTAGGATAAATCTGCGGTGTCAAGGAAAATAGCGTTATTCTCCTTACCCATTGCAATAGCAAACTGGTCCATGATACCACAGTTTACCTTATTGTACTTATTCTCAGAGAACTGACCGATTAAAGCCAGGTCCTGATTGGTTACTTCAAAACCAAATAAATCTCTTAAAATAAAGCCGGTGAGCACCTCTACAGATGCAGAAGAAGAAAGTCCGGAACCATTGGGAATGTTACCGTTTAATAAAATATCCATACCACAGGGAACGGTCATACCCTTCTCACCGAAAGCCCAGATAACTCCCTTAGGATAGTTGGTCCAGTCTGCTTCCGGATATGGCTTTAAGTCATCCAAGGAGGACTCAATCACACCCAGATTCTCAAAATTCATAGAATAAAAACGAAGCTTATTGTCCTCTCTCTTTCTTGCCACACCATAGGTACCGATGGTCAGTGCGCAAGGAAAAACATGACCGCCGTTATAGTCAGTATGTTCTCCGATTAAGTTTACACGACCCGGCGCAAAGTATACGTTTACGTCCTTGTCATCACCAAATACTTCAATAAATTTCTTTAATACTACTGCTTTCATTTCATTACCTCCACCCAAAAAACGGTTTCTGTTACTAATTCTAATATAAAAAAACAACAAACCAATTTCTACATTGATTTGTTGTTTAATACAGTTTAAATGTTGTATCTTCGGACAGACTCGAAAATCCCTTGGATTTCCTCGTTGGATGCTATGCATCCAATAAAATAAGCAAAAAAGACCGATACATGCAGGCATGTACAGTCCCTTTCGCTTATTTTGCTGTCCGCAAAAGGTCAAAATGTTATATCTGTGCCCCTTCAATCAGCTGGGAAATCAAGTTTTCCACTTCTGCCAATTGCTTTCTGTTTACCTCCTGATGGGACTGCTTGCGGTAGGCTGACGGAGACTTGCCCATCATCTGGCTGAACGCCTTACCGAATACCAGGGCATCGTTGTACCCACAAGAAAAGGCGATACTCTCTATGGAATAATCCGTGGACTCTAAAAGCTCCCTGGCCTTGGTCAGACGGAAGGTGGTCAAAAACTTCTGGGGCGACATGCCCAGATAATTCTCAAACAGGGTGTAGAGATAGCTGCGGTTAATACACACGTAGTCCGCCACATCCGTCACCTTGATGGGGTTACAATAGTTGCTCTGAATAAAGGAAATGGCTCTTTTCACGTACTGATTTCCCTTATCCTCCTCGGTCTTTTCCACCACACCTGCACTCTCTGCTATCACGGACAGAAATACCCCCAGCTGCCCGTTTCTTCGCAGGTCGTTGGCCACACCGATGGTGTTGTGCTCCATCATATCCCGGACGATGGTGTAAAGCTCCTCAGAGCGGTCACAGGAGAAAATGGGATGAGTGCCGGAAAGTCCCATGGTCTGCAAAAATTCTCCTGCACGACTTCCTGCGAAGCCCACCCACAGATAGCTCCAGGGCTCCTTCTCATCCGCCTGATAAAAGGCCAGTTCATTGGGCTGAATCAGAAATCCGTATCCTGCCTCTAACTTATACTCTTTGTCATGAAAGCGGAAGATTCCCTTCCCGCTCAGCACATAGTGAATCAGATAATGGGGCTTTGAGCCCGGTCCAAAGCTATGCAGCCCTTCGGTCTGAGAGCAGCCACAGCAATTCACATAGAGGCTTCCTACCTTTTCACTATTAAAATCCAGCTTATAGGCCTTTTCCATACTTAGAGAATCATCTCCTTTTTATCTAAATCAGCTTGAGCTCTCGACAAATTCTCACGGATAGGAATTCTCTGAGGACAAACCTTTTCACATTTTCCACACTTGATACAGTTCTTAGCCTGAGCAGCTTCACCAAGATGCTCCTCCCAAGCAGTTTTCACCATGTTGTAATTCTGATACATGTGGTAAGTATTCCAAATCCGGAAATTGAACGGAATCTTTACTCCTGCCGGACAGGGCATACAATAGTTACATCCGGTACAACCATTCTGTACACGGCTCCTTAAGGTCTTAACAATATCCTTGATTTCTTCCTGCTCTGCCTCACTTAAAGGCTCAAAGCTGTTAAAGGTCTTTAGGTTATCCTCCACCTGCTCCATGGTAGACATACCACTGAGTACCACCTTTACATTGGGCAGGGTCGCTACGAAACGGAGAGCAAAGGACGCAATACTAGCATCTGCCTTAAGTGCATGGAAGCGTCCGGCGATATCCGGCGCAAAGTTTGCCAGAGAGCCACCCTTTACCGGCTCCATGATGACCAGGGGAACCTGCTTCTTTACAGTGAGCTCATAGCCCTTCATACCCGCCTGCTCTTCAGTATCCATATAATTTAACTGAATCTGACAGAAATCCCAGTCACGATAATTCAAAATCTCTTCACAAGCCTCGTAGCTGTCATGGAAGGAGAAGCCCAGATACTTGATTTTTCCCTCTTCCTTCAGCTCCTCCAATCTTTTCACAACGCCAAGAGAAAGCATCGCATCCCAACGCTCCTTATCCATGGCATGCATCAAATAAAAATCAATATAATCGGTCTGCAGCTTTTCCAGCTGGTGACAGAAAATGCGGTCCACATCCTCCAACGCCTTTACCTCCCACACGGGGAGCTTGGTTGCCAGATATAAGGAGCTTCTGTCATACTGCTTCAGCACCTTGCCTACAAATAATTCGCTGTCGCCACCGTGATAGGGATAAGCGGTATCTAAATAATTCACCCCTTCTGCAATGGCTTTCTTTAACAGCTTTTCTGCCTCCGGCTCATCAATTTTGCCCTCCCCATTCACAGGAAATCTCATACATCCATAGCCCAAAAGGGACGTTTCAATACCTAACTTTTCCAATTTTCTTTTTTCCATAAGAATCCTCCAAATTATAGTGCTTTTGTTCTAGTGTGAGTACCTTAAGTATACCGAATTTACCTTGATAGGACAAGATAAAAATGCTACCATTAGTGCATACTATTTCACAAGAGAGGTATCAAGCTATGGCAAATAAAACATCCGCAGATTCCCGCACGGAACAGATTCGTGTGATTCGAAATACAGACTTGAACGGCTTTGGCAGACTTTTTGGCGGTCAGCTCCTATCCTGGATAGATGAGGTGGCCGGTGCTACCGGCAGACGCCACTGTGGCCGGGAGGTTACCACGGTAGCTATCGATAATCTACACTTTAAAGAGGGCGCTTACATTAACGACATCATTGTCATAATCGGCCGCATCACCTATGTAGGCAATACCTCCTGCGAAGTCCGGGTGGATACTTATATGGAAAACGCCGATGGCACACGCAAGCCCATTAATCGGGCTTATTTCTGTATGGTGTGCATGGGCGATGACGGAAAACCGGCTCCCGTCCCCAAGCTGGAATTAACCTCCCCGGAAGAAGAGATGGAATGGCAAGCGGCGGAGAAACGCCGTGAACTGCGCTTACTCCGCCGCAAAGAAGGCTATTAAATTATTTTACTGTACCAAATCCAGATGCTGCACAGTACCCGCCTCCCCTGTTTCAAACAGGAAAACACCGGAGGCACGTATGTATCCCAGCTCACAGTTTTTCTTATCTGTCAAGGAATACTGCGTCTTGGTATTTTGTAAACAAATGGCACCCACATTTTTGTCCGATAAGCGATAAAGTGTGCTGGTGCCATCTTCATTCTGACACCAAATCTTTAAGTGCTGCCAGATGGAATCCCCTTCGTCAATCCAGCCGTTGCCATCCTCATCATATTCTGCCAGGTCTCCGAAACCGTCACCACTTTTTGGTCCGAACAGCTCGCTGCCATCGTTGATGACGCCGTCCTGATTCTTATCCAGCGCCAGGTAACCGCTGCCACTGCCCAGACGAGCCAGTTCATCCGTCCTGCCATCCATATCAATATCAAAGAAAAACTTCTGGTCCGTCAGCTGCGCTGTATTACCTGCAAAATTAATCACCAGTGGATCATATACCTTTTCAAGAGCTTGAACCTTTAGCTCCTCCTTTACATACTGGGTAAAGCTGCGGCTCATGGTCACGTCCACATTAATGGAGATTTCCCTGCCGTCCGCAGTTTTGACGATTCCCTGCGTAGAAAATGATGTGGTTTCCTCCTCATGATAATAATACTCCGAAGAGTAGATTACCCTCTCCACCGGAACTAACGTGTACTCGTTTGCATTGGCGTGGATATTGCTTTCAATGGGTGTATCCTCCCATTCCTCAGTCAGCTTATCCGCTCTTTCCTTACCAAATAGCAGTTCATAAATATACCTTATCATTTTATTGCGGAACTCCTCCACAGTACTCTCACTTTTATTCCGCAAAAGACTGCCCCTGCTGCGCATGCTTTCCACACGCTCCTGCAAATCTATGATTTCGTTCTTGGAAGCTTCCTTGCCGGATGCCTCCTTTTCTTCCTTATCCTCTTTCAACTCCGTTTGACCAAAGGACGCCTTATAATAACTTGAAGATGAATATCTTCTGGCGGATTCCATTCCTAAACTACCGGAAACAATATGCAATTTACTTTCTATTCTCCTTTCGTAAATCCCTTATTCCGCGCGAAATTAGAAAAAAAGATGGTATCCCCAGTCATCTGAAAATACCATCCGTGGTTACACTATTGTGCGCCTTGGCCTTTGGCGCTTATAACTTATTTATCGGCCAAAGGTGGTTCTCTCTTTAGTTTTTCTTTGCAAACTGTGATACACTTCTGAAGATACCGCAAATCGCTGCGAAAAGGATACCTGCTACCGGCCAATATACTCCGGCCAATGCCCAATTACTGCCCATATTGGTCAGATAAAGGAAAACTGCCACTACGATTAACCAATATGCTGCTATGAGTCCTCCAAACTTCTTATTATGCTGCTTCTTCTCTACAGTGTAGTCTCCCTCCTGCAGAAGCTTCTGGCAGCTCTCCCAGGGAATACCTACGGTAATGAATAAGTACACACCGATTGCCACACATACAAGGGTCACACATACCCCGCACAACACAAAGCCGCCCGTTTCATCCAAGAACGATGCCGCAATCACAGGAATCACTGCAAAAATACAAAGACACACGCCAATAATGTTGTTGCGGGCATATTTTGCTTCCCAGGATTTCTTGCGCTCCTTCACCATACCGGTCACACCATATTCCGTCTCGATGATTTCCTTCTCCAGATACTCATACTTACCGGTCTGCATACCCACATATACAAACATTGCCACTGCTACAATTACCATGAATAAAAGTACCACCATACCAAGACCGCCTGCTGTGTTTTCTGAAATGGGAAGCTTTCCTAATTCAGATGCTCCCAGCATTCCCAACAGAACAATGGGTGAAAGAATACAAAGTGACACGCCTGTCGCTACCAGATTCGTGGTTTTTTCTTTGATATGTAAGAAGGCTGATGCCTCCTCCATGGAAACTCTGCGCACATTCTCATCGGGTTCTACATCCACAGAGGGAACATAATCCTGCTCCTCCATATCATCCTTTAATAAGTAATCCGTGCTCACTCCGAAAATCTGACTAAGTAAGATAATCTTCTCCAAATCCGGTACGGACTGCGCGCCCTCCCACTTGGATACGGACTGTCTGGATACATGTACCTTCTCTGCCAGCTCCTCCTGGGACCAACCATTCTTCTTTCTTAATTCCATAATTTTGTCTGCTAAAATCATTTTTACTCTCCCTCCTACTTGGATAGAATATCATTTTTTCGCTTCCTGCGATAGTCAAATCTTAGCTTTTTGGGCGGTTGCAGACTACCAACCCAGCTTTTCAATTTGTCAACCGGCAGTTGCAACCGCCGCAATTGGCCTTGTGATTGGTATTTTCTTCCCATCTTTTTTACTAACTGCTTTACAAAATCCCCCCCCGTGATATAATTCCTCAAAATATTATATGAAGGAGAAAACCAATGAAAAAATTTAAAGCAATCGTTGTAGGTTTATGCCTGGTTCTGGCTCTGGGTAGCTGTGGTAAAAGCGAAGAAACCTATACTGCAGAAGAGCTGGCCAATATGTCCGAAAAGGAACTGGCGGAGATTATGGCACAGCAGGAAAAAGAGGACAAGTCTGACAAGAAGAACAAATCCGGCAAGGCCGACGAACCTTCTCAGGAAATTATAGATGCAGAGTGGTATAGCGGTAAGGTACAGATTGATGGCGTGGTATATGATTTGCCTATCACCATAAGTGAGTTGGAAGCTTTAGGCTTCGAATACTATCCGGTTCGAGTGAATGACCAGTATGAATTGGAGAGAATCAATGATGATTATTTATTCGGACAAAATGAATACATATCTGTACAGTACTTCCTTGATGATAATAAGATATTTTCCAGCGACATTCTCAATACTCTGGAAGGCTTCCATACCTTTGCAGACATTGTTGACAACCTGGATTCCGCTATCACAGCAGCTGGCTCCTATTCTATCATGCCGGATGAGCTTACCCATTACTATCCCGGTGGTCTTCAGGTAGGGGACTCCTTTACACTGATTGAAGAACGCTTAGGTACTCCCACCGAAATCGATTCCAATATGAGCTATCATTATGGTTTGTCAAACACCAACTCCTATTTTCCGGCATGTAAGCTAACCATAGCAGTTGATAGAGACACCCAGAAGATAATTTCTATCTCAACCAGTGCTCAGACAAATCCTTCTGAATTAAGCAAAGACAGCTTAGAGACCATCTCCCTCGACAACTACACCTGTGGTGAAGACAAGTCCGTTCATGCTCTTTCCCTCAAGATGTTCCCGGGGGCACTCTACGAGATAGGTGATTATAGCGGCGGAATCTTTAAAGCATCCTTCTTGCTTGATGGACAGGTTTATTCCTTTGTTATGTATAGCAATTTGTTGAATTATTCACCTGATAACTATACCACCTATCTTTTATCCGAAACTGACGAAGAGGGGGTTACCAGAACCTTAGATGAATTCTTCGAATATACCGTTTTCAAGAATGGATATCAGATGCAAGGACGTATCGAAGTGCGAAATCTCTCCACCTCAGGTGCGGAGTACGCCTATAGCAATGATACTTTTAAGGATGCCCTTTTCGAAATCATTCGCTCCATTCAGCTGGATTAATTAAAATCCGACTAAAAAAGCCATACAAACCAAATTCTAAGGCTTGTATGGCTTTTATCTTCTACTCTTTCAAATATTCCACTAATTCCTCACACCTCTCAATGGTCATGGTCGCCAGCATATCGTTATAAGCCACCGGCGCAAAGCTGCCACCTTCCCATTCATCCCTTGCCGCTATGGCAGCATCTTCTTTTTCCTTAATCCATTCCCGCTGCTCTGCCAGAATCTCCTGATACTTCTCTTCCTCCACATTGTAACGAATCAGATTCCAGAGGTAGTTCAGGCACTCATCGCTGAGCTCATATAAGCGTCCTGTATACTCCACCCACTCCATTGTGGTACATGTCTCAGCAATAAGCTGATTATAATAATCAAAGGATTCCTGATAATTCGCTAACGTTGCTTTAGCATCCTCCGCTGGTGAAAGTCTCTCATGGGAGTAAATACCATAACCATTCTCTTCATCTACGATGATGGGCATAGTGAGCTCCGCTTCGCTCTGATTGTAGCTGTGAATCCAAATCCAGACCTCCTCCGAAAGGCTGGTTAGAGGCGTGCCGGGAAGATATACCATAAAGGTGTTGTTATCCCCCAGACAGTAGGAATCTGTGTAAACATAACGGTTATTATCAATAATCTCCTCCGTGCCAACGGTCTCCTTATAGGAAATATCCGACAGTTTCATTTCATAAGTATACTCATTCACCTTTGTAAGGTCCGTAAAATGTCCACTATAGGAGCTATAATACCAAGTACCGTCCTCATAACCCTCTCCTGTACTTCCCATATCCAAGTCATAATATTTCCCGGTAAAATATCCATCCTTCTCCATGGTGAACTCTTCCCCCCAGCCACCGGCTCCGCTGGAAAAGCCAAACAGCCGCTTGGATAGATCTGCAAAGGTTAAATCCGATGTTTCCACCGGATTCTCCACCTTTTCTTCCTGAGAAGGCTCTATCCTCTCCGCCTCAATGGTAGCATACGTCTCCGGCCCGTCGCTTCCGCATCCGCACGCCACCGCCCCCAGCACCCCCGTTAGCAGCACGGTTACTAATTTCTTTTTCATGTACATACTCCTCTCGTATTTCTACTGAGATAGCATATCACTTTTTTACAATCAGGGATAGGTTTTTTTAACTTGGTTTAGCTTTGGTAAACGATGCGTTCATTTACTACCTCACCATTTCCCATTATAATCTAAGCAGAATAACACTTATGAGGAGGTAACACATGGAACACAATATAGGAGATACCATCTGTCAGTACCGACAGCTGCGCAAGATGACACAGGAGGAATTTGCATCCCGATTAGGAGTCACGCCACAGGCGGTCAGCAAATGGGAGCGCAGCCAGGGAATGCCGGATATCTCTTTGGTCAAGGGAATCTGCAGGGTACTGGATATCAGTGCAAATGAGCTTTTGGGGATAAACGAAGCCGTCGTGGAAAACAAGAATGTCTTCGCAGATATGGAAATCAAGAATAATATGATTGCGGAACCACTGGTCCTAGAATTTGGTGTGGATGTGGTGCCTTGCATTGTGGAAGGACTGAAAACAAACTATGTAAACCAAAAACGCCTGGAGCTGGTCAAAAGCACCGGTATCCTCATGCCCATGGTGCAGCTTCGGGACAATGTGACCTTGCAAGGCTCTGTTTGCCGCATTCTGTCCTATGACAAGGTACTGCTGGAATGGGAGCAGCCTATGGAGAATACCCCGGCATATTCGCAGATTATGGACAAAGTAACCCTTTGCTGCCAACAGAATTACGCCACCATTCTCAACAAACAACTGGTGAAGGCTATCATCGACAACCTGAACGAGCGATTTTTCGACATTGCCAAGGATATTGTTCCGGAAAAAATCAGTTATTTACAGATTGAACGCTTCTTGCAGAAAAAACTGGCCAAGGGCGAAAGCATCCGTGATTTAATACATATTTTAGAAGAAATGGAGGAGGCACTTTAAGTCCCCCTCCATTTCTCCTAAAATATGAAATGATATGCCTTCCCCCCCGTATTCAGCTCTTGGAATGTACTGTTTGTGCGCATCCGAACCATTTGTGATAATCCGTCCGCCCAATTCCCGATAGCCACAAATAATACCGGGACGCGATAACACATGCCCCGCTCTACTTGTGTCGGGGTATAGGTGAAAAAGTGCTTCCAGCACCCCGGCAAGGCTGAAAATGAGGCAATTTGGGTGTTGAATAATCAAACTAGAGTTGCACTTGAGATGCATAAAAAAAACAGAAATGCCTTAAACTAAAGCATTTCCGCCGAAAAATGCCACGAAAATCGTGGCATCAAATATAAGTGAAATCCTTCCTGTAGGGTCGATTTTTTTAAAGTCATCCTCATACAGGCTCAAAATATCTCTTTTTACCATATCGACTTTTCGAAAATTGTTGGTTTGAATATATTCATTTACCGCCTGAGGCATACCGCCAACCAACATATATAACCGAAAATCGCAAAGTAGCTTTCGATTCATTTGTTCACCCAATGGCTTCTTCGATTCATACACTTTCTTAAGAAGCGGCATAGTAGAGGTATCCCCCAACGCCCACAAAAATTCTTCATAGTCCATCGGATACATACTTATTTTCCGATTCTTCGTGCCCCCTCAATCAATAGTGCTGTATTGCCGTTAGATTCATTTTTCCAGTCCAAAAGCTTACTATATATCTTTCTTTTAAACATGATATTCCTCCATCCGAACAAAAATCGCAAATTTTATATTTGTTATTATGCGCAAAATCGCATTTTTTAAAAGTGTTTTATAAAAATTGGCGGGTGATTTACCCGCCAAATGGTGGACCCGGGTCTTTCGACCGGCCAAAGTAAACATGTTTACGCTACTATCATAAGCAAAGACGTTTATTCATGCTATATGTTTTAGAATAATTTTAGAAATTTACAGTTATATATCAAATTACATTATTTTCTTCTTACCGGAATCCACAGTTCACAGAATAGACCACTTCTTCCTTTTTCATAATATATTTCATAATCTGTCTCTGCTTCTGATTCATATCCCATTTGTGGCAAGAATTCTTTGTAGAACTTAGACCAAGTGTCACCGATGCAATCACCATCCTCACCGATGCAGTCAAATACAACATAAGTTCCCGGTTTCACATCCCAGATGCTGTAACCTACTTTTTGCATTTCTGCAAAATCAAACTCTGATGTATCTTCATCAATCAAGACACCAATTCCGTATTCAAACGTATCCTCTCCTTCTTTGGTCGGAGAACATAACCCATACAAATCTCGCTTTCCTGACCGTCGCAGATTGCGAATCGGTTCTACAAGCTTTTTATCATGACACTCTTCCCAAAAATCAGGAATATCATGATTTTCCTCATCATTAATGATTTCATTTCTAAAACGTCTTACCAATGCAATAAATTTCTGCCCCTCTGTCTGTACGATTCTGTAATCCATACTTTTACCACCTTCCACAGTTATTTTAATAACAAGCGGATTGAAAAGTAAGAGCTTCGCAGATTCTTCTCTGGCAAATTTAGGCGAAATTCCGTGAAACCTTGTAAATGCCTTGGTAAAGCTTTCTGGTGTTTCATAACCATACTTCAGCGCAATGTCTGTTATTTTAGTATCAGTTTCTGCAATTTCTTTCCCCGCTAAAGATAGCCTACGGTTTCGAATATAGGCATTGGCAGTCATCCCTGTAAGAAAGCTAAATGCCCTATGATATTCATAACT
>CAZOSU010000053.1:0-11713 GCA_964582515.1 uncultured Acetatifactor sp.
TCTTGACGGAGCGATTCTGGTAGAGCATAAACAGCAGGCACATGGTAATTTGTGCGATGGTGGCTGCCGGGGTACCCAGGCCGATGTGGAACAGGGTGGCACCCGGCAGGCTGCTCATGAAAAATACTACGGGAATACGTACCAGGATGGCACCCACCAGACCCTGCAGCATGACGAAAAAGGTATTTCCGCATCCGTTGTAGTACCCGATGAAGCAGAACAGGAAGGATGTCAGGAAGGTATCAATGGCGTAGGCTTTGAGATAGTCGTGAGCCTGTACAATTACCGCCGGGTCCTTGGAGAAGATTCCTGCCAGCAGGTCTCCCCGGAGGAAGGTGAAGGTGCCGATGATACTTGCCATTGCTAAAGAGGATAGGATGCCACATTTTAGGGCATTTAGTGCGCGATCCTTTAAGCCGGCACCGATATTCTGTGCCACAAAGGCGGACATGGCCTGTGAAAAGGTAGAAGGCACCAGCATGATGAAGGCACACACCTTCTCTGCCACGCCCACACCTGCGGAGGCGGTTAAGTTGATGGAATTTACCACTGTCTGAATCAGCAGGAAAGAGATGCCTACCAGGAATTCCTGAAGCGCGATGGGTAGTCCCAGCTTCAGTTCTTTACCAATGTAGCTTCCATTAAAGCGGATATAGTTTTGGCGGAAGGTAAAGGGAAGCGCCTTCTTCATAATGATGAGAAGAGGTGCTATTACCCTGGCTGCCCGGACGTCCCTTCCGTAATCTGTGAAAATAATAAAAAATGCCGGACAAGGAACAGATATCTCAATCTGTAGCCTTATCCGGCATTACATTTCTAACGAATGCTCTGCCCTTTGAGCCAGCGAGAGTCATTGTAGCATATGTGAATCAAAAGCTCAATAGCAAGTTAGACCTTAAATAAGGTTCCGATGAGGTTTCGTGCAAGGGATGCACCCACATTGCCGCCCAGCTTCTTACCAAAGGAGCCCCCCACGGACTTACCTAAGTTGTTGCCGATTTCACGACCGATGGTGCCGGCAGCGGAGCTTGCCACACTCTTGGTAGCTTTCTTAATCTGCTTTTTGCGTGCTTCCGCTTCCTTTTCTTCCGCCTTCTTGGCAGCGGCAGCTTCCTTTTCTGCCTGTTTTTTAGCAGCTGCTTCCTCTTTGGCCGCCGCTTCCTCCTCAGCTTCCGCTATAGCCTTGCGTTGTAAGAATTCGTAAGCACTTTCATCATCCACAGGGTCTGCGTACTTCATGTACAGCTTGCTGTAGCGGATTTCCTCGCTTCTGACGCTTCGGTCGATAGGCCCCATCTGACTCTGGGGAGGCAGAATGGAGGTTTTCTGTACCATGGTAGGTACACCCTCCTCGTCCAGTACGGAAACAAGAGCTTCACCGATACCCAGAGAAGTGATAGCCTCATAGGTGTCGAATTCAGGATTAGGGCGGAAGGAGTTTGCCGCAGTCTTTACACCCTTTTGTTCTGCCGGAGTATATGCACGGAGCGCGTGCTGTACCTTGTTACCCAGCTGTGCCAGTACACCGTCGGGGATATCCTTGGGGTTCTGGGTAATGAAGTATACACCTACGCCCTTGGAACGAATCAGCTTCACTACCTGCTCGATTTTCTCTAATAATTCCTTCGAAGCGTTATCAAAAAGAATGTGTGCTTCATCGAAGAAGAATACCATCTTGGGCTTATCAAGGTCACCTGCTTCGGGAAGAATCTCGAAAAGCTCGGACAACATCCAAAGCAGGAAGGTGGAGTACATGGTAGGATTGTTAAAGAGCTTTTCACACTCTAAGATATTAATCATACCCTTGCCGCCGATGGTCTGGAACCAGTCCTGTACGTTTAAGGCCGGCTCGCCGAAGAATTGGTCACCGCCCTGACTCTCTAAGGAGATGATGGCGCGGATGATGGCCGCCAGACTCTGCTTGGACATATTACCGTAGGTTAAGGAGAATTCCTTGGCATTCTCGCTGACATAGCTAAGCATGGAGCGTAAGTCCTTGGTATCCACCAGAAGCAGATTCTCGTCGTCCGCAATCTTAAATATAACCGAAAGGATATCGGTCTGAATATCATTCAAATCCAGAATTCTTGCAAGGAGCAAGGGACCCATTTCCGAGATGGTGGCACGAAGAGGAATACCCATTTCCCCATATACATCCCAGAAGGTGGTAGGATAGCTGGTAAATTCGTAGCCCTCCTTATCTAAGGACAGCTCCTCAATCTTGGCGGTAACGGTCTTGGTGGGTGCACCGTTGGCAACCATGCCGGACAAGTCCCCTTTAATATCTGCTAAAAAAACAGGAACGCCCAAATCACTGAAGCTCTCTGCCATTACCTTTAAGGTGACGGTTTTACCGGTACCGGTGGCACCTGCAATCATGCCATGACGGTTGGCCATGGAGGGGTAAATGAATACCTTCTCGTTTCCCGCCTGACCAATCCAGATTTTATCATTCGAAACCATAAAATATGAACCTCCCAATTGTAGTTTCTTGCTGTTACTAATACATACATGGTATCATTATTATGGAAAAAAATAAAGAATAAATCTTTTCTGACGCAGAGGATATGATGGGGGATAGTGCCATCATATCCTGTCGATAGTTAAGAAAGGGACTTGCGGACGCGGGAAACCAAATACTCCAGCCCATAGGCTGCTGTGGGTAAAAGCAGCAGGCAGGAATGGAAAATATAGCGGGAATTTGCCTCCCATAGCATGTGGAACAGGAAGATTCCCAGAACTGCGATGGGGCACAGAAGCGTCAGGAAGCCGGTTTTATTTTCCTTATCCCGTAAGGCTGCAAAAGAAAATACGCAGTGTCCCAGATAAAGCAGATTCTGGAAAACATTACATACAAAAATATAGACAATATGGAAAGTGCCGCTATAGTCGTAAAGCTTTTCAAAAAAAGGGTGTCTTCCGCCAAAGGTACCAAGGGTAGCCTGCAGGGAAGCATAGGTTCCGTCACACCACTGAACCTGGAATTTGTCAAAGTAGAAGCGGATAAATTCTCCGGGGTTTTGTAAAAAGTACTTAAGACGCTCTGAAATATACGCGGAAGCTACTGTGCCTGCGAGAGCGGAATCCAGCTTTGCTTCTTCATATGTGAGGAAATTGTAGCCGTTATACCAGCCGTTGCCGCGCTCTGCATATTGCATGCCCATAGCGATGAAGGTAAGAGCGGGGACTCCATCGGACAGATAATTTCCTGCCCGAAGCTCATAAAAGGCCTGTATGGCGGGCAGAGTGCCGATAGAAACGCCCACATAGCCTGCGCACAGGAGCAGAAGGGAATATCGTTTTTGTGCCAGCGCAACGAAAAATACTACGATGCATACCGCAATCATCAGTACCAGTGTATTTTTGCGGATGGCTACGCAGGAAGCGAAGCAAAGCAGGCTGAGCAGGGTATGGAGTAAGCCGCCATGTTTTGCGCAATAGCTTCTTTTCACCAGCTTTACAAGGCATAAAAGACCCAGGGAGAAGAGGGCGATGGAAGGGAGCTCTCCATATACAAAGGAGGAATACATCATCAGCGGGAAATTAAAAATAAGTAAAAATAGGTAAGCTATCTGGAGGTTATCTTCTTCAAACAAAAGCTCTATCACCTTATACAAGCATAGAATCAGGATTTCCGTCCAGAAAATATTAACGATTTTGATAAAGTGATATCCTATTACATCACCGGGAACCAGGTTCCAGATGCGGAGAAGAATTTCATAATACGCTGCCAGACCAATCTGGTGCGGGTAGTAGGACATATAGGAATCCGTAGGATGGATGGCGCCCAGATGTCCCTGGGCAAATTCCTCCGAAATGCGGAAAATGACCATGGGGTCGGCACCGGGAACGGATTTGTTGAAAACAATCAGGATTAGTCCAACCAGGGCGTAAAGAATCATTACGGCCACCAGAAGAAAGGATTTGACGGATTTTGTTTTGTGGGATAGCATGGTAAGAAGATAGATGAAAGCAAGTGCTGTCAGCACAGAGAGAGAGGACAGCAGCAGGTTGTCCCAGGTGAAAATCATCTTCTGCGTATCCATATATGCATATGCGGAGGAGAAAAAAGCAGTCAGCAAGAGGGTAAGGGAAAGTATCAGATTACATATTTTTGCGCCTTGCAAGCTGAACCTGCAAAAAGAATCGGTAAATTTACTCATATAATCCTCCATGGAATTGTTCAAAATATACTATGAAAATAGCATAGTGCATGGCAAAAAGCAAGGAAAGCTTGCCAAAGGACTTTGCGCAAATAGGGAGAGAAAATGACAAAAGCAAACAAATATTATCCATTGCTCTTATTTATACTGGGACTGTCAGCCGTGCTGGCACAGATGGTGCCGTACATTTTACTGGGAGAAGGAACCGTTGTTCCCTACCACGACCAGCTGGATGGGGAGTTCATCGCCTATATTTTGCAGGCAAAGTGGTTGTTTCAAGGGGATGTGATACCGGAATTTATGGGCGGCGCGCAGAAAACGGCGTTGATTTTGCCGGCCCCGGCGTTTGTGCTTCTGTTTTGCACAGGACAATATTTTCTGGCTTATGTGCTGATGCATTTGACAGAGATTATTGTAGCTTATGTAGGAATGTATTTGCTGGCGCGGGAGGTGAAGTGCCCCCCATTTTTTGCGGTGGTGCTGGGCGGTCTTTTTGCCTATCTGCCCTTTTTACCGGTATATGGCCTGTCACAGTTTGGAATCCCATTGCTTATGTGGTACTGGATAAGAGTGGGAAGGAATCGCAATTATGCCGGAGCCGTGGTGTATAGCAGTATATTTGCCCTATGCTCCTCCCCTGTACTGGTGGGCTTTGGCGTGTTGCTCATGATGCTGGCAGAGTTCGCTTTCTCTCTGGGGAAAAAGAAGGAAGACAGCTTGAAAAAGAGTCTGCTTGTAAAGCTTTTGTGCATGGGCAGCATGGGAATTCTGTATATAATTGTAAATTATCGTCTGGTGCTGCAGATGCTGGGCCTGGGAGTATCTGGGGACATGGTTTCCCACAAAAGCGAATATGCCTATGGGGAAACGGGCCTTGGGGAGGTTATAAAGCAACTGGTTCTGACCGGTGGCTCCCATAGTGAAGATTATCACCTGTATATCCTTGCCGGCAGTGTAGTGGGACTCCTGGTTTGTGTGGCAGCAGGCAGGAAAATCATAACCGGTGCAGAATGGAAGGCTTTGGCGAGGGTGTATGGCTGGCTTTTTCTGTTTATCCTCCTTGCCGGCTTCTGGGACAGCGGCGCAGCGGCAGGACTTCGTAAAGGCATGGGCACCTTGGGCAGCTTTGGGCTGGCCAGGGTTATGTGGATTGCACCTACATTATGGTATCTTTCCGGTGCCATGATACTGGGCTTTTTAGGGAAAATTCGGGAAGCACCGGGAGGAAGAGGAAAGCCGGGGGCGGTGGCGGCCATGGTAATTTTCTTTGGATGCATGTGTATTGTCGGTGGGTCGGAGCTTTGGAATGGTACGTATCCTGCCAATGTGTGTCGCATCATTGGGAGAGAGTACAGCTCTATCAGCTTTGAGGAATACTATGCTGTGGGCGTATTGGAGCAGGTGGAGGACTACATTTATGAGACCACCGGTGAGACAGCACAGGACTACCGGGTACTGAGCCTGGGAATTGACCCGGGGGCGGCATATTATCATGGATTTTACTGTCTGGATGGATATTCTAACAATTATTCCCTGGATTATAAGCATAGGTTTCGGAAGATTATTGCACCGGAGCTGGCGAAAAATGAGTATCTTCGCAGCAGCTATGATGGATGGGGAAATCGCTGTTACCTATGGACAGCACAGATTCCGGGATATTATAATATGGAGAAGTACACCTCCTATCTATGGGATTATGATATAGATACGCAGGCGGCGAAGGATATGGGTGCAAAATACATTTTATCTGCAACATATCTGACAGAGGCAGAGAAAATTGGCTTAAAGCGAGTGCGGGAGGAAGCGTTTGAAACACCCGACAGCTATTATGCGATTTATTTGTACGAATTTGAGTAAAGGGGAAATGACTATGAAAAAGAAAGCAATGTGTTTATTGATGGCAGGTGCCATGACCATGTCCTTATTTGGATGTGGAGGAAAAGAGGCAGGTGATACCGTGACGGAGAATCCGGTGACAGAAAGTACGCCTGCGGAAAGTGAAGAGGTTGTCACACCCCAGGTGACCCAGCCGGAGCCTGTGGAGATTGCCAAGAGTGAGCTTGGTAATCCTATTGGCGGCTTCAATGCGGAGGGAGAGCTGACCTATGGCGGAGACCCGGCTGTGCTGGTGGACGGAGATATGGTATATCTTTATACCGGACGTGATACAGCAGTGGGTGATGCTTATATGATTCCGGATTATCAGTGCTATTCTACTACGGATTTGGTGAATTGGACCTATGAAGGCGTGGTGCTGAGTATGGCGGATGTGACCTGGGCGGACAGAAATGCGGCATGGGCAGGACAGGTGGCAAAGCACTATGATGCAGAGGCCGGTAAGGATATGTATTATTTCTACTTCTGTTCCTGGGACAAGACCGACAAGGGTAAGCAGTCCATCGGTGTGGCAGTATCCGAGAGCCCTACAGGACCTTTTACAGACATCGGTGAAGCACTGATAAAAGGCTCTTTTACCACGGATGAGACCTCCGCATGGAACGATATCGACCCCACCGTATGGATTGAAAACGATGAAAATGGGGAAGAGCACAGATATCTCTGCTGGGGAAATTCCAAGCTGTACATGTGTGAGCTGAATGAGGATATGATTTCTGTGAAGGATTACGACGGTGACGGTGAAATCCTCTTTGATGCGGATGTGCGGAAACAGTCCACGCCAACACTCTTTACAGAAGCACCATGGCTTTATAGAAGACAGGATGAAGAAGGCAACTACTATGGGGATTATTACCTGTTCTATGCCTATGGCTGGAGAGAGCAGCTGGCTTATGCAACTGCCGGCACTCTGATGAAGAGCAGCTGGGAATTCCAGGATTATCTTATGGACCCTACTGCCACATCCAATACCAACCACCCGGCTGTTTTTGATTTCCAGGGAAAGACCTACATGATTTATCACAACGGCTCCCTGCCACACGGAAATGGTTACAGAAGAGTGGCATGTATCGAGGAGCTGGAGATTGATGAGGATGGCTATATCAACTTTGTGACAGAAACTGCCACCGGTATCAGTGGTGTGAAGTCAACCCTGACTGCAGCAAACGGAGAGGTGCTTGCCCATCCGTGGTTTGTGAATTCCGGAGCGGACACTTCTTATCCATATACGGATGTAGAATTGGGAAGTAACATGGATAAGGCGAAGGCAGAGGATACTTATTGGGAGATTGTGCCGGGAAAGGCAGATGAAAGTAATGTGTATTATGTCTCCATTGAATCCTATAATAAGCCGGGCTTATATATCACGGCTTCGGAAGGTGCAGTAGGACTGACTCAGGATACGACGGGAAAGATGGCAGATGTACAGACCTTTAAGACAGTGGAAGGCCTTTCCGGGGAAGGTGTTTCCTTTGAGTCGGTAGCTTTTGCGGGCATGTACCTGACATTGACAGGTGGCAAAGCAAGTCTGACAGCTGGTACGGATGCAGAGGCTTGTTCCTTTATCATTGAATAAGAGGGAAATAATGGTGCTTGAAAATAAATTAGGAATTGATAATTCGGCGCAGCTTGCACGTGAGGAAGAAAGAATCAGTAAGAAAAAAGCAGTAGACTTATTTGAAAATAGTGTGCTTGATAAAATGGAGGCAGGAAAATTTTCTACGTTGCAAGCAATTCATAAACATCTTTTTGAAGAGATATATGAATTTGCCGGGGAGATTCGAAAGGTAAATGTTGCAAAGGGAAATTTTCGTTTCGCACCACTTATGTATTTGGATGCTGCTCTTGCCAATATTGATAAAATGCCACAATCTACTTTTGATGAAATTGTGGAGAAATATGTGGAAATGAATATTGCCCATCCTTTTCGTGAAGGAAATGGGCGCACTACCCGTATCTGGCTTGATATGATGCTGAAAAAAGAGCTTGGGCAGGTAGTGGATTGGAGCATAGTGGATAAAGAGGATTATCTCCTTGCCATGGAGTGCAGTCCGGTGAGAGATATTGAAATCAAGCATGTATTAAGGGCAGCACTTACGGATGAGATTAATAACCGTAAGATGTATATGAAGGGTATCGACCATAGCTATTATTACGAGGGTTATACTACGTACAAAACGGAAGAACTATAAATGGGGATAAAGAAGGGAACTATTGATGATAAAACACAAATGGTTATCTATATTATTATGCTGCGTGTTACTGACCGGCTGTGGCAGCAGTCAGCCGGTTTCGTCGGCTGCTGTGGAGGATGCGCAGCCTAAGGAGGAAGCGGTAGCTACGGAGGCGCCGGTAGAAGCAGAACCGGAATTAGCAGGAGTGCCGCTGAAAACGGATTATGTGACGGAGGAGATGTACGAGCGTGCCACCGCCTTTTTAGAGGGCGATTTGACAAGACTTGCCAAGGTTATGCGTAAGGCGCAGGCCGGAGAAGAGATTACCGTAGCCACCATCGGTGGGTCTATCACGGAGGGCTACAGCTCTTCAACCTTTGGAAACTGCTATGCCACCATTTTCTACAGCTGGTGGGAAAGCTGCTTCCCGGATACCAAGGTAAACTATATCAATGCAGGAATCGGCGGAACACCCTCCTATCTTGGCGTACATCGTGTAAAGCAGGATGTACTGGACCATAATCCGGATGTGGTCATCGTGGAGTTTTCTGTGAACGACGGTGCGGACAACTTTTACAAGAAAAGCTACGATAATTTGGTGCGTAAGATTATGCTGTCAGAGAATGAACCGGCGGTAATGCTGGTTTTCACCACCCAGGAGGACGGCACCAATGCACAGGACAATGATGCACTTATCGGCTTTAAATACCGTCTGCCAATGATAAGCTATGGCAATGCGGTGCTTCCATCCATTGAGAATGGGGAATTTACCTGGGCAGATATTTCCCCGGATAATGTACATCCCAACGATAGGGGGCATGCCATTATCGGAGAGCTGCTTTATACGTATTTAAATGATGTGTACAGCAGGCTGGATGAGATTCCGGAGGAAGTAACACCTTTTGATTTTGGTTCGCTGACGAAGGAGAGCTACTTAAATGCAGATATGCTGGGGCCGGAGGAGATTACCCCTTCCCAGCTGGGAAGCTTTAAGGAAGCAAGGATAAATACTTACTTTACCAAGAGCTGGCATACCGCTACCGGCCAGGAGTCCATCATCTTTGAAAATGTGGAGGCAGCAAATATCGGTATTTGCTTCCAGAGAACCACTGACGGCACCTACGGACAGTATGATGTGTATGTGGACGGGGAGCTGGTGAAGACATTAGATGGTGACTTTAAGAACGGCTGGGGAAGTGCCATCGAATCTGTGGAGGTGTATGTGTCCGATGAACCGGCATTGCATACCATTGAGATTAAGAAAAACCCGGAATCTACCGCGGATTTATTTACGGTGCTTAGACTTTTGGTGTCATAAGCTATAGAAAGAGCGTTTCCACTGGGAGACGTTCTTTTTTAGTGGGAAAAATAAGGGGGGTATGTGCCGGGGCGGTGCCATAGGCTTGGTGTGTCTTGGGCATGCGTATGGAGAGACTTTAGTTCTTCTTAGATTTTTGCTTCATAGACAGCGGAATCCGGGCATGGACGCCCGGATTAGGAGGCGCGGCGCACGGACGCGCCTTGCCTCCGACGCGTGGCTTTATGATGTACTAAAGGCAAAAATCTTAGAAGAACTTAAGTCTCGGAGTCCGCATGCCCAAGACACACCAAGCCTACGGCACCGCCCCGGCACATACCCCCCTTATTTTTCGAGGCAGATTTTTGTGCAAAAAAACGAAAATTTAGTTCAGTGAAAATTAAAATATAAAAGCGAAAGCTAAAACAACTTAACTTAAAAAGTTATTTAAGTAACTAATATACAATATCTAGTTAAATCAGAAACAAAATCATGTATTTTCCCAGGGGGTACTTAGTACCATGGTACTGTAGTGAATTTGACGATAACTACAAAGAAAGAGGTGCGCTTTTTGACAAGTTGCATAAAAAAGGGGTTGCAAAGACCCCTTCTCTGTAGTAATATTCAATTAAACTTAAATTAACTTAAATTAACTTAAATAAAAGAAAAGAGAAGATTAATGAGAAACTTTATCAAGAAAGCGGGATGTTTAGCATTGGCCTTATTGTTAACAGGTTGTTCTCAGGGAGTACAGGAGTTGGAGATAACTCCTGCGCCTACCCCCACAAGTACACCGAAGGTTTACAGCTGGGAGGATGCTATGGTTTATCAGGCAGAAGACGGAACAATGGTTGGAAATGTGACTATCAACAAAGGAATTGTGGAGGGCTTTAAGACAGCCGGTGAGGATTCCCTGATAGTGAAGGTGAACATTGAAGAAACCGGATTTTATGATATTAACATATCCAGTAAGTCCATGGATGGTAATTATAAAGAGAATTACGTGTATGTGGATGAAGAGAAATTGGGGGCTGTTTCCGTAGAGGGAAAAACGTTTACAGATTCCATTTTAGAGCGTGTATACATGGAGCCCGGTGAGCATGAGGTCAGAATTGAAGCTTATTGGGGCTGGATAGCAGTGGATAAGCTGGAGGTGAAAATGTCCGATGAGCTGGACGATTCCCGATTTGATATTGAGCCCGTGCTGGTAAATGCCAATGCAACGGACGCAACGAAGCGCCTGATGACCTACCTTTGCGATATTTACGGAACGGACATTTTATCCGGTCAGTACTGTGATACAGGCATGTATGGTAATGAAAATGCAGTCATCTGGAAGACCACCGGCGGCAAGTATCCTGCCATACTGGGTCTGGATATGATTGAGTATACTCCTTCCCGCGTGGCAAACGGTAGCAGCTCACAAGCTGTGGAGCATGCGATACAGTGTTGGGAGGAGGGTGGAATCGTCACCTTCTGCTGGCATTGGAACGCGCCGGAGAAATACATTACCGGGAAATGGTATTCTGCGTTTTATAAGGAGCATACCAACATTGATTTGGCAAAGATTATGAATGGCGAGGACCAGGAAGGCTATGACCTTCTGATGGCGGACATCGATGCTATTGCGAAGGAGCTTTTAAGATTACAGGAGGCAGATGTTCCCATTCTGTGGCGGCCTCTTCATGAGGCCAGCGGCGGCTGGTTCTGGTGGGGGGATGCGGGAGCAGACGCCTATAAGGAGCTGTATGTGCTGTTATACGATAGGCTGACCAATGAATATGGAATAAATAATCTTATCTGGGTATGGAATGGACAGGATAAGGAATGGTATCCCGGTGATGAATACGTAGATATCATCGGTGAAGATATCTACCCGGGAGAAAAGGTATATACACCGCAGACCTCCAAATATTTGGAAGTGCTGGAGTATACCGATGCAAAAAAGATGATTATTCTTTCAGAAAACGGATGCATGTTTGACCCGGATTTGGCAATCAGAGATGGTGCTATGTGGGGCTCCTTTGCAACCTGGGGCGGCGAATTTATCAGCAAATCCAAGACGCTGATGGCTCTTTCAGAGCAGTACACGGAAGAGGCGATGGTGAAGAAGGTTTACGAGCATGAGCATGTTATCACACGGGATGAGCTTCCTGATTTGAAGAATTATCCTCTGCGGGAAG
>CAZOSU010000054.1:0-11486 GCA_964582515.1 uncultured Acetatifactor sp.
CTTTTTATCCCTTGGGTGGCACTTTTTTTTGATTAATGCCACGCCATAGGTTGTGAAAATGCTCTGAATATAAAGGAGATTATATGACGGACAAGAAAGTATTAGTATTAGATATCGACGGAACTTTAACTAATTCAAAAAAGGAGATTACGGAGAATACCAGAAATGCCATCTGGGATGTGATGGCGAAGGGGCACAAGGTGGTGCTTGCTTCCGGAAGACCCACGCCCGGTATGAAGCGCTATGAAAAGGAGCTGGAGCTGGCAGAGAGAGGCGGATATCTTCTCTCCTTTAATGGTGCGCGAATCGTAGATTGTGAAAGTGGGGATATTATCTACCAGAGAACCCTGCCAAAGAGTGCCATTTCCCAGTTGTATCACTTTGCGAAGGAGCAGGGCGCCGGCATTATCACCTATTTGGGAGATACGGTTATTTCTGCCTTTGAGCCCGATGAGTATGTGGTTTACGAGGCAAGGATTAACGAGCTTCCCATCCGCGTGGAGAAGGATTTTCCTTACTTTGTGGATTTTGAGGTAAATAAGTGTTTGATGACAGCTCCGCCCCGGAAGGCTGCCCTTATGGAGAAGGCGCTGCAGGAAAAGTATGGGGAGACCTTAAGCATTTACCGTTCTGAGCCTTTTTTTGTGGAGATTATGCCCCAGAATGTGGACAAGGCCAGCTCTCTGGATAGGGTGCTGCCCATCCTTGGGGTCAAGCCGGAAAATACCATCTGCTGTGGTGATGGCTTTAATGATTTATCCATGATTAAGTATGCCGCCATAGGTGTGGCAATGGGCAACGCCCAGGACAAAATTAAGGAGGCCGCAGATTACATTACCGCTACCAATGATGAAGACGGTCTGGTAGAGGTAATCAGAAAGTTCATGTAACTGTGGAAAAGGAAAAAAATTTGATTACTATAAATTTGCCGGAAAAAGTAAAGTTCATAATTGATACCATCACTGCGGCGGGTTTTGAAGCATTTGCGGTGGGGGGCTGTATCCGGGATTCCATTTTGGGGAGGAATCCGGCGGACTGGGACATTACCACTTCCGCGAAGCCTCATCAGGTGAAGGCGCTGTTTACAAAAACCTTTGATACCGGTATCCAGCATGGAACCATTACCGTGCTGCTGGATAAGGAGGGCTTTGAGGTTACAACTTATCGTATTGATGGAGAATATGAGGACTCCAGACACCCCAAGGAGGTAGTATTCACCTCCAATCTTATCGAGGATTTAAAGCGTAGGGACTTTACCATTAACGCCATGGCTTACAATGATACCACGGGACTGGTAGATGCGTTTGGTGGATTGGAGGATATTGACAGAGGTGTCATAAAATGCGTGGGCAATCCCGCGGAGCGTTTTTCCGAGGATGCTCTTCGTATTATGCGAGCAGTTCGTTTTTCTGCCCAGCTGGGTTATGAAATTGAGGAAAATACCAGACAGGCTATTGAGAAGCTGGCTCCCACTCTTAAGAACATCAGTGCAGAGCGTATTCAGGTGGAGCTGGTGAAGCTTTTGTGCTCCCCCCATCCGGATTATTTGAAAATTATGTATGACACGGGAGTTACAGCAGTGGTGCTGCCGGAATTTGACCGATGTATGGAGACTCCGCAGATTCATAAGCATCATATGTATGATGTGGGTACCCACACGCTGGTGGCCTTGAAGGAGACCCCGGCTGACAAGGTGCTGCGCCTTGCTGTGCTGCTTCATGATATCGGGAAACCAAGAGCGCTGGAGGTGGATGAGGAAGGAATCACCCATTTCCATGGGCATCAGATAATCAGTAGAGACATGGCGGAGGAGATTCTAAAGAGACTTCGTTTTGACAATGATACCATATATAAAGTGACCAAACTGGTGGAATTTCATGACTACGGCAACGGAGTAGTCCCCACCAAAAATATTGTGCGCCGCGGGGTATATCGTATGGGGGAGGATATTTTCCCCTTACTGTATGATGTAAAGAAGGCGGATGTACTGGGGCAGTCCCTTTATAAAAGGGAGGAAAAGCTACAGCTCCTGGAGGATTGGCAGCGTTTATATGAGCAGATTGTGGCAGACAAGGAGTGCGTTTCTCTAAAGACCTTAGCAGTCACCGGTAGGGATCTGATTGCGGAAGGGCAAAAGCCCGGCAAGGAAATGGGGGAGATATTACAGGCCCTTCTGCAGTATGTGCTGGACAATCCGGAAAAAAATGAAAAGGATATTTTAATAACATACTTTAAGGAAGAACTTCATAAGATAAGTTAGGCTTGAGAAAGTCAATGAATCTTGTATGGAGGTAACCATGAACGATAGAGCCATCTACCTGCTGGAGGAATACGATATTGAGGTACAAAAGACCAGAAAGGGACGGGGCTGTATTATTTGTGAGACGCCCGGTGGCCCTCTGACTTTCATGGAGTATCGGGGCAATGTAAACCGTCTGCCCCTGGAGAAGCTTTTGCTGGAGCAGATTTCTGTCCAGGACCGAATCGGAGTGGACAGAATTTTTTCAACAAAGGAAGAAAATCTGTATGTAACGGACAGTGATGGTGTAAACTATATTCTGAAAACCTGCCATGAGGGAAAGGAATGTAACATTAAGGACCGTCGGGAAGCACTGGAGGCCATGGGTATCATGGCAAGACTTCATCAGGTGTCCTTTCTGCCAAAGGGTTCTTTTGAAAATATAAGTACATATTCTCCTACGCTGGAGTACCAGCGGCACAATCGGGAGCTGCGTCATATCTTTACCTATCTGAAAAAGAGGGGACAGAAGCAGTACTTTGAGCGCAGACTGATGGATACCTTTCCCATATATCTGGAGAAGGCTTTGGAGGTCAGTAGCCAGTGGGAGGAATATGAAAGCATGGAGAAGGGGTTTGACCCGGATAAGGGCGGTTTTATCTGCCACGGAGATTTCCGTGACCACAATCTGTTGAAGGAGGATGGTCGCTGGACAGTGATTCATTTTGAAAAGTGGATTCGGGACAGCGTGGTAAGAGATATCAGCTTATTCATGCGTAAGCTTCTGGAGAAAAACGAGTGGTCCATTTCCCTTGGAAAGGAGCTTCTTGCCGCCTACGAGGAGGTTTCTCCGCTTACGGCATATGAATACATTGATTTGTATTATCGTCTGGCTTACCCGGAGAAATTCTGGAAAATTGCCAATTTTTACTACAATACCTCCAAGGCATTTATCTCCGAGAGAAATTTGGAGAAGCTGGAGCAGGTCATAGCTCTGGAGAAGCAAAAAGAAGTCTTTTTGGAGGAGGTTTTTCAATCAATCAGAGGATAAGGAGGAGCAGTCTTGAAGCTACAAAGGATTCTTCCAGGTATGCTTTTGTGTGGAATATTGACTTTGACAGGTTGTGGCATGGGAGGGCAGAGTTCTCAGGAGCCGGATGCCTCTTATGCACAGAAAATGGAAAATGTGTATCAGGCACCGGGCCCTAACAGCTACGATTCCGCGGATACGGCGGTTTTAGTGAAGAAGGATGCGGAAAAAAATACGGTGACTCTTCGGAATATGGAGGTGGGAAAACAGTATACCCTGTATATTGTAGGTACCACTACCCTGACAGACCACCATGGTACAGCTCTTTCTCTGGAGCAGATAGAGCCGGGAGACGTAGTGGATGTGACATTTTTGAAATCCCAGAAGCGTCTAAACAGCATGAAGCTTTCAGAAAGTGCCTGGAGAAATGAGTCTATCAGCCGCTATACGCTGGATTTTGACAGAAACAATTTAACCATTGGCGAGGAGATATTCAAGCTTACCGAGGAAACCAGATTTTTTTCCCAGGGACGCCAGATTGAGGAAATGGACATTAACGAATGTGATGTGCTTTCCTTTCAGGGAATCGGGAACCGGGTTTATAGTGTAGTGGTGGAAAAGGGGCACGGCTATCTGCGTCTTGAGAATGACGAGAATTTTATCGGTGGCTTTATTGAGATAGGTCAGACCATGGTAAAGCAGATTACCGACGATATGCTTTTGACCGTACCGGAGGGAGATTATCAGGTAAATATCAGTCTGGGAAGCAGTGGCGGTGTGAAAAATGTCAGCATTGACCGTGGCGAGGAGGTGGTGCTGGATATCGGTGATTTGAAGGTGGAAGAGGAGAAATTTGGACTGATTATCTTCTCCCTTACCCCATCGAATACGGAGCTTTACGTGGATGGTGCAAAGATTGACGCAAGTGTGCCGGTGTCCCTGTCGTATGGAATCCACCAGATTATTGCCCGGGCGGACAACTACCAGTCCATCACTTCTTATCTGAAGGTGGGACAGGCTTCTGCCGGAATCGATATTGTGCTGGAGGCGGTGGATTCTCAAGAGGAGGATGAAGAAGAGAATTCATCAGATACTACTATCGACGCCTCCTCCGGTTATTACAAGGTGTACGTGGAAGCACCGGAGGGAGCAGAGGTCTACGTGGATGGCAACTATATCGGTATCTCACCGGTAAGCTTTAAGAAGGAAGAGGGAAGCCATGTAATCACCATGCGTAAGACCGGATATGAAACCAGAAGCTACACCATCTCCGTGGATGCTGAGGAAAAGGACATTTCCTTCTCCTTTGCGGAGCTGGTATTACAGTCATTGACAGAATAACAATATGAGGAAAGTAAAATGAAACCAATCGGAATTGTGACGGACAGTCATAGCGGAATCAGTCAGGAAAAGGCGAAGGAGTTGGGAATTAAGGTATTGCCCATGCCCTTTTATTTTGGCGAAGAATGCTTTTATGAGGATGTTTCCTTAAGCAGGGAGGAGTTCTACAGAAGACTACAGGCAGGTGAGGCGGTATCCACCTCCCAGCCTGCGCCCACGGAGGTAATGGCTCTTTGGGATGAGGCGCTGGAAGAATATGAGAAAATCCTGTATATGCCCATCAGTAGCGGTATTAGTGGCTCCTGTGCTACGGCCACGGCTCTGGCCATGGAGGAGCCCTACCGGGGAAGGGTGCTGGTGGTGGACAACGGAAGGGTATCTGCCCTTTTGCACCGGGCAGTGCTGGATGGGCTGGAGCTGATGGAAGAGGGCTACAGCGCTGAGGAAATCAAGGAAATTCTGGAAGCATCCAGAGCGGACATGGTGATTTATATTGCGGTGCAGACTCTGGAAAACTTGAAAAAGGGTGGCAGAATCACACCGGCCACGGCAGCTATCGGCACTATACTCAATATCAAACCGGTACTGAAATTTGATGTGGGAACTTTGGATTCCTTTGCCAAGTGCAGAGGGTTTCAGAAGGCTAAGAAGACCATGCTTGAGGCGATTGCAAAGGATTTGGAGACCACCTTTGCTTCCTTTGAGGAAAAGGGGGAGGCATATGTGGTGGTGGCATCCAGTGCTTCCGATGAGGATACCTTAAAATGGGTGGAGGAGGTAAAGGAGGCATTTCCTGGAAGAGATATTATGTGGGATCCCCTTTCCCTTGGTACTTCCTGTCACATCGGCTACGGAGGGCTGGGAATCGGTATTTCCTGCAAGCCGCCACGCCCTTTAAAATAGCCAAAATCCCTTGACAAATAAAGGGAAAGAAGATATATATATGTATAGACGTTTTTGCTTATAAGAGATGTCAATATAAACAGTTTACCTTAATATAGGAGGAGTTTGAAATGAACAAGACAGAATTAGTTGCAGCTATGGCAGAGCAGGCAGGTCTTTCTAAGAAGGATGCAGAGAAGGCTTTAAGCGCTTTCGTTGATGTTGTTGCAGAGGAATTAAAGAAGGGTGAGAAGGTTCAGTTAGTTGGCTTCGGTACCTTCGAAGTTGCTGAAAGAGCAGAGAGAGAAGGAAGAAATCCTCAGAGCGGTGAGCCTATGAAGATTGCAGCTTCTAAGGCACCTAAGTTCAAAGCTGGTAAGGCTTTAAAGGATATGGTTAACGCTTAGTTGATTGACTTATGGAGAGAACCTATGATATAGGTTCTCTTTCTTTCTGTGGGAGGAAATATGAGACTTGACAAATATTTAAAGGTATCCCGTCTGATTAAGCGGCGTACCGTGGCAAACGAAGCCTGCGATGGCGGCAGAGTCATGATTAACGACAAGCCTGCCAAGGCATCCACCAATGTAAAGGAAGGAGATATTATCACGATTTCCTTTGGCAATAAGGATGTGAAGGTGGAGGTACTGGACGTACAGGAAACTGTAAGAAAAGAAGAAGCTAAGGAATTATTCCGATATATTTAAGCCATTTGCTGCATATATTGTATCAATAATGCTACGGAGGCAAGGATGGAGGAAATAAAAGGAATGGGGCCTTCTCATAAGGTGATTTTGGAAGGCAGAAGAGTAGCGACACTAACAGGAGTAAAGGATGTATTGTCCTTTGATTTACATGAAGTGCTTTTGGAGACGGATGCGGGGATGCTGAGCATAAAGGGTAACGACCTGCATGTGAGCAGACTTTCCTTAGACCGGGGCGAGGTAGATATAGACGGAATGGTGGACTGTCTTCTCTATTCCCAGACCTCCGGCGTAGGAAAGCGAGGGGATTCCTTATTTGCCAGATTGTTTGGTTAAACGAATGCTGGGCAGGGCTTTCCCCGGAAAACAAGTGTCTGTGCTATTTTTTGTGCCTGGGAGTATGGAGCCTTTTTTTATATGATACCCTTTTACTTCTTCGGAAGGTGATACCTACAGGGAAGCTCTTTTCTTTTTTGCAGGAATTTCTTTTGGTGGTGTATCTGGGAAAGTGTATTTTTTCCTTTATGTACACCTATACAGGGGGCAGGGTTCGTTGGTACATGATATTCGGATATTTTGTGGGAATTTTGATTTTCCATAAATTGGTTTCCCGATATTACTTGAAATATGTGGAAAAATTTTTTATGATGTTCTTATCAGGAGGATGGTTTGGACATGGCAGGAAGCGAAGCGAGAAGAAAAAGAGCAAGAAATAGCAGAGGTCGCGGAACCAGGCGCACCCATACCTTAAGCATGATAGTGGTTACCGGCGTGGTGGGCATGATGCTGGTGGTAGTAGGCGTAGGAGCTGCCGGCCTGCAGGAGAAGAAAGAACTACTGGAGTCCGAAAGTCTCGCTCTGGAGGAGCAGATTGCCAAGGAAGAGAGCCGCACCCAGGAAATCGAGGAGTATGGCAAGGAAGTGCAGACCAAGAAATACTATGAGCAGGTTGCCAAGGAAAAGCTGGGTCTGGTGCACGAGGACGAGATATTATTTAAAAAGCAGGATTAAGGAGAGACTACCCTTTTTAAGGGTAGTTTTTTTCGAATTCATCAATTCTATCTGGTTAACTCCTTGCATATTAGAACATACTGGTCCCATGGTGTTACTTATCTTGCTGCTTTAGGGGGAGCAGGGACAAATTTACTTGTGTGTAAAGGGCAGTGCGAGTAATTAATTCGCCTGCCTTTTATTGTGGAGTGCGTATTTATGTGTGCGGGCTACCTCATTTTGACAAAATATAAGCCCTGCATGCCCTATAGTGGAAGGAAAGATTTTCCGGAGGTAGAACCATGATGACAGCGACGAAGAGTAGAGAGAAAAGTTCCAGAGAGCTGGTGATTTCCGATTATGGGAAGAGCCGTCTTTTGGATTATGCAGGCACATTTCGTGATTTATCAGCCAGCTTTCCTATAGGGCAGATTTGGAGCCCTCACGATGAGGGAAGGCGTAGCAGACTGGAGAAGAGCAGGCAGGTAGAGAATGTGCAGGTGCTCTCTGACAATATGTGCGAAATGTCCCGGATTTTGGAGGAAATAGCCCGGGAAGTATTTTCCGTGCGAAAAATCCCGGAGAGGCAGATGCGCACGCTTATAAAGGCACTTAGGCAGGAGAAGATTCTGGTAGAGGATGTGTTTTATTTTGCAAAAGGGGACAACCGGCCTACCGATACCTTGTGCGTGCGAATGAGTACCACAAAGCCGGGGGGCTATCCGATTACGGAGGTGGCAGATATGATTTCCGTGCTGCTGGACAGAAGGCTGATACCGGCACCGGGAAGCGTGTATTATCTGGGAAAGGAAACCACCAGCTTCTTTTTTGTAGAGGAGCCCGCTTATACAATATTTACAGGACATGCCAAGGCTATACGGGAGATGGAGCAGGTCAGCGGTGACAGCTTCTCTGTGTACTGTGCGGACAACAGTCATGTGGCGCTGATTGTGTCCGATGGCATGGGCTCAGGGAGTGACGCCTGTAGGGAGAGCGGACAGGTGGTGGAGCTGATGGAAAGGCTTTTAGAGGCAGGATATCAGATTCCTGCCGCCATCAATCTGGTAAATAATGTGCTTCTTTTCGGAGGAGAGGAGACCAATATGTCCACATTGGATATCTGCAACGTGGATTTATATTCCGGTTTATGCCGGATTCACAAAATTGGCGGTGCCACCACCTTTATCAAACGTGGGCGTTTCGTGGAGGAGGTGTCGGTTCGCAATCTTCCGCTGGGGATTTTCAGTCATGTGGACCATGACCCCATAGAGAAGGCGCTGGCGGTGGGAGATTATGTAATTATGCTGACAGATGGTGTGCTGAACGCCTTTGCCGGTGTGGAGAGTGAGGAGCTGCTGAGGCTTTTTATCGGGGAAATGCAGGAAAATTCTCCGACTGCCATGGCAAATGAAATTCTTGCGTTTGCCATTTCCGCCGGCGGCGGACATATTCAGGATGATATGCTGGTGCTTGTGGCGGGGCTTTTTCCCTCCAAATAGTGCAGTTATATTATCAGACACTTTGCTTTTTTCTCCAGTTATAGTATATTAGACATATGAAAAAGCAGAGTGATTATCGTAATTTTATAGAGAAGAAGGTACTTTCCTTTATTCGCCGGCAGGACATGCTTGTGCCGGGAGATAAGGTAGTTCTGGGGGTTTCGGGAGGTGCGGACAGTGTGTGCCTTCTGACGGTGCTTTGTGCACTGTCTAAGGAATTGGGAATCCGGCTTTATGTGGCACATGTGAACCACGGCGTCCGCAAGGAGGCCGGGGAGGATGGTGCCTATGTGGCGCAGCTTTGCAGAGAGCTGGAGGTCCCCTTTTTTCTGAAGGAAATTCAAATGGACATGCTGGCGGCGGAGTGGAAATGCTCCCCGGAGGAAGCAGGCCGCAATGCCAGATATGCCTTTTTTGAGGAAATCTGTGGGGCTACGGGTGCGAGCAGAATTGCCGTGGCACATAACATGGGAGACTGTAGTGAAACCATGCTTTTTAATTTGTTTCGGGGAAGCGGTCTTGCAGGACTTTCGGGGATACGCCCGGTGCGCGGGAAGGTGGTCCGCCCCATTCTCTGTCTGGAGCGAAGAGAGATTGAACAGTATTTGCAGGCGGGGGAAATTGCTTTTTGTCATGACAAAACCAACGATGGGGATGATTATACCAGAAACCGTATTCGTCATCATATACTGCCCTATGCGGAGGCAGAGATTGTCAGTGGTGCTACTCGGAATGTGTACGAGGCGGCAAGGCATATCGCTCTGGCACAGGATTTTATAGAGCGGCAGGTGGAAGTGGTATGGAAGGATGTGCTTCTCTTTCAGAGTGCAGAGCGCCTTGAGCTGGATATTCATGGATTATCAGGACTTCATGAGCTGTTGCAGAAGGAAATCCTGCGAAAGGCTATAGGAGCCCTTGCCGATGGCTGCAAGGATATCACCAGAGAGCATATAGATAGTCTTCGTGGACTGGTTACCGGCAGTGGAAACCGGAAGGTAAGTCTTCCTTATCTTTTGCGGGGGGAAAGGAGCTATGAGAAGCTTCTTTTGTACAAGGAAAAGGAGAGAGTAGCAGCTTCGGAGGAGGTCTGTGTGGATATGCAGGAATTGGCTTTGAAACCTCTGACAGTATCCTTTTCGGGAGCGGAGCTGGAGCTTAAGGTACTTGTATTTGGCGGAAATCTGCAAGATATTCCCCAAAATAAGTATACGAAATGGCTGGATTATGATAAAATAAAAAGTGATATTAAAATCAGACACCGTAGAATCGGAGATTATTTTTCTGTAAAAACACAGACAGGTGTGGGCAGAAAAAAGCTAAAGGATTACCTGATGGACGAAAAGCTTCCCAAAGAAATGCGGGATGAGGTGATTTTGCTGGCAGAGGAAAGCCATGTACTATGGCTGGTACCTTATCGCATCAGCGAGGATTACAAGATAGACCACGGGACGAAAAGGGTGTTACAGATAACCATAAAAGGACAAAATGGAGGAAGCTATGGAAAAGCACAGAGTTGAGACATTAATCTCTAAGGAAGATGTAGAAGCGAGAATTAAAGAATTAGGCGCAATTATTAGCAAGGAATATGAGGGAAGAGAGATTCATTTGGTGTGCGTGTTGCGTGGCGGTGCATTTTTCATGTGTGAACTGGCAAAGCATATTACCGTGCCATGTTCTCTGGATTTTATGTCGGTATCCAGCTATGGAAGTGATACCAAGTCCAGCGGCACCGTACGTATCGTGAAGGATTTGGATGATTCCATTCAGGGGAAGGATGTGCTGGTAGTGGAGGATATCATTGATTCCGGCAGAACCTTAAGCTACCTGATGGAGCTTTTAATGGACCGCAAGCCGGCATCCTTAAGCCTTTGTACATTATTGGATAAGCCGGAAAGAAGAGTGGTTGATGTGAAGGTAGATCATGTATGCTTCACCATTCCGGATGAGTTTGTGGTGGGTTATGGTTTGGATTATGACCAGCGTTATCGTAACCTTCCTTATATCGGAATAGTTAAGTTTGATTAGTAGTAAAATAAATAGCACCAGAAATGAGGAAAGTTTAGTTTGAAGCAGTTAAATAAGATTTTTAGTTCGCATTTTATTGCGCTATTGTTGTTGGTATTTCTTGTCTACGTCCTTGTCACCTTTGAGCAGGAAAGCAATACTTACACACGCAATGACTTGATTAAGGATATGGAAACCGGCAGGGTGGCTGAAATTGTAATCAACCCCAATGCGGAGGCTCCCACCGGTAATGCGGTGGTTTATTATGCAGACAGGGATCATAATGTGCTGTATGCTACGGACATTGCGGAAATAGAGTCGCTGGTGAGGGAGTATGGATACGACCCGGTGGTAAAGGATATTCCCAGAGAGCATTGGTTTATGGTCTATGTGTTGCCTATTTTGGTGATGGTGGTACTGGCAGTATTCTTCTTTATGATGATGAATGCCAGAAGCGGTGGCGGTGGTAATAATTCCAAGATGATGAATTTTGGAAAAAGCCGTGCAAAGATGTCTGTGGGTAAGGATAATGATGTGGATTTCGGCAAAGTTGCCGGACTTCGTGAGGAAAAGGAGGATTTGGAGGAAATCGTGGATTTCCTGAAAAATCCCGGGAAATACACCAAGGTTGGTGCCAGAATCCCCAAGGGAGTTCTTTTAGAGGGACCTCCCGGAACAGGTAAAACGCTTCTTGCCAAGGCCATCGCCGGAGAAGCGGGCGTGCCGTTCTTTAGCATTTCCGGTTAGGATTTCGTGGAGATGTTCGTGGGTGTAGGTGCAAGCCGTGTTCGCGACTT